>CAIXNQ010000202.1 GCA_903920835.1 uncultured Bacteroidota bacterium
GTAAATCTTGGTGCTTTAATTGGAGGTTATATCTGTATTGCGGTTGCAAACGGTACTTTGTGGGAATCTTTAATTTCAATAGATCTTCGTTGGAATTTTGCTTTTGGTTTTGCAGCAGTTGTAATGATTGTTAGTTTATTAACTTTTACGCAAACTCAAAAAAGCCTTGGAGAAATTGGGTTGTCGCCGCTTGCAGACTTAGAATCTTCAAAACGAAGAAAAAAAGAATGGCTCACTTATTTGGGTTCGTTAGTCATAATTCCTATCATAATGACAATGGTTTCAAATACGGAATATACTGATATTTTTATGTTCATCATTGGACCAGCGTCATTACTGTATTTGTTTTATGAAATGCGAAATTTCTCTATCAATGAAAACAAAAAGTTAATAGCTGCTTTAATATTTATCATTTTCTCTATTTTCTTTTGGGCATTTTTTGAGCAAAGTGGTGGGTCATTGAGTTTGTTTGCCGCACATAATTTAAAAAACACCGTTTTGGGCATTCCTTTAGACCCCAATGGAGTGAATAATTCTGCTAATTCTCTATTCGTTATTGGTTTTGCAGCCTTGGTTGGTTTGGCTTGGTTGTCGATGAATAAAAGAAAGATTGAACCCAATACCGTCGTGAAATTTGGTCTTGGTTTTTTATTCTTGGCGGCAGGCTTTTGGGTGTTTTATTACACTAAGTTTTTTGCTGGCTCAGACGGAAGAACTTCTTTAGATTTATTCACCTTCGGTTGGTTTATCATCACCTTCGGAGAACTATGTTTGTCGCCCATCGGGATGTCGGCAATGACCAAACTTTCGCCCCAAAAAACGCAAGCCGTAATCATGGGAATGTGGTTTCTAGCCAGTGCTTATGGTCAGTATTTTGCAGGAATACTTGGTGCCAACATTGCCGAGGCTTCAGAGACTTCTTCAAATATTGAAAAACTTATTGTTTATGCCGACGGCTATAAGCAACTGGCAATTTATGCACTCATTGCAGGAGTTATTCTCATAATAATTTCACCTTTTGTGAAAAAATTAATGCAAGAAGTAAAATAATTTGTACTTTTCCGCATTATTTTTGCTAACAGAAATTTAAAATCAAAAAAATGAAAAAAATAGCTATTGCCTTTTTGTTGATATTAGGCACAATTACTACGCAAGCCCAAGAGCTTACTTGGGAAACTAATGTAAAAAAAGCAGCAGAACTTTCAAATAAAACACACAAACCGATGTTTTTGTTTTTTACAGGAAGCGATTGGTGTGGCTGGTGTCTTCGTCTTCAAAAAGATGTATTTAAAACTCCAGAGTTTGTAGAATGGGCAAAGAAAAGTGTAATTCTTGTTGAACTTGATTTCCCTAGAAAAACACCACAAAGTCAAGAAATAATGCAACAAAACAACGAATTGCAACAGGCTTTTGGCGTTCAAGGTTATCCAACAGTTTGGTTTGCTAACGGAACTTTAAAAGACGGAAAAGTGAATTTTTCTCAATTAGGTAGCAAAGGCTACGGGCCAAATCCAAAAGAATGGATTGAAGATGCTAATAAAATTATTGGCAATGTTGCAAAACCAGAAGAAGCTCAAAAAAAAAGTAATTCCAAAAACTAAAGAAGTTAAAAAGTCAGCAAAAAAGGCTTAAACTTCATTCAATATTTTAATAAATCCCTTTTCATTAGATGTGAAAAGGGATTTTTTATTTGAATAATTTATCTAAATATAAGTTCTATAATTTTAGGATCATTTTATAAGAATTTATATTAAATTGCTATCAGCGCTAGAAATTTTGCTCAATTTCGGAGATTTTTCTCCCAAATCAGGGAAATTTCCTCGAAAATCAAGGAATTTTCTGTGAAAATCGAGGAATTTTCTCCTGTATCGAGGAATTTTCCTCGAAAATCAAGGAATTTTCTCCTAAATCGGGGAATTTTCTACGAAATAGGAGAAAATTGCTAGGTGTACTGACAATTTGCTATAACCACTAGCAATTTGTCAGGTGGCGGTGTGAATTTTCATGAAAGGCTGGTAATAATTAATAAAAGCTATTGTTTTTTGTTTTTTCCCCAAGCAACACGCTGTCCTAAAATCAATTTTAGGTTCCAAACATCCGAACTTTGAGTGGTTCCGCGACCGATTCCGAATTCAAATTCGTGAGTTTTGTCGAGATAAAGATCGGTTACTAAATAAAATTGATGCGTTTGCAATTCAGATTTATCCCAATGAAAAGGGCTCCCTGTCGCTCCATAATATTCCATACCTAAAGCATATTTGGGCGACATCATATACGAATATTTTACATTAGGCGAAAATGAAACTTCTTTGGTTTTATAAACGCCATCGAGCGTTGGGTTAAGCGAAATATAGTTATTGCCTATGGTTTTATCAACAATTGGTCTGATTTCATAATCGGCTTCAAAACTGTTTGTGGTTGGGTTTTTTACAAAACCACTTTCTACAGAAAGGCTTGCGCCAACATTCCATTGCCAAGATTGCGGCACCGTAATTCGAGGTCTTATGTGGCTTCCAGAATAATCAAGCGCATTTTGATTAAATCGGCTGAAAACGTAAAAACCAAGTTCAAAATTGTTGGTCAAACCTGTGGTTATTTCCATCGTTTCGTGCAACGGATGCGTGAAATTGTCTTCGTTTTTCGGACCCTGCGGCGATTCGTTGGAGTGAAGTTCAAAAATAGTATTATTTTTAGTCATGGTGGGCGAACCATAAACTTGAACTTCAAAAGTCTCTTGTGAAAAGACCATCGAGGATGCAAAAAAACAAAAGATAAAGAAGGATTTAATTATTGTTTTGAAAAAAGAAGTTCTTGCTGTCATTAGTTATTTATTTAGTTCAAAAGTACAGCACAGCTTTTGGATTTAAAGCAGATTTGAATAATTTAAATTCATTTTAAGTTGAGGGAAAATATTAGAAAATGACAAAAACAAATGCAAAATCTAACATAATCTATTGCTATTACTTAAACGCAAAATCAAAACCCACGGCAACAAAATAGGCAGCAGCAGCGGCTATCAAACCAATAGCAGTTACTTTCAATGCGCCCAAAACAGGATGTTGACCCGTAATTTTACTTTTGAAATAGCCAAAAACAAACAAACTTAGCGTGGTGAAAAGCACCGAGATTAACAATCCTTGATGGGGCGTATCTGTCATAAAATAGGCCGAAAGCGGCAATAATCCACCAATGAAATAGGCAATTCCAATAGTTAATGCCGAGTTTCGAGCACGATTGGGATTGGGTTTTTCAAGCCCAAGTTCAAACTTCATCATAAAATTTACCCATTTGTCTTTGTCTTTTGCTAATTGAGTTGCAATGGTGTTTTGTCCTTCTTCATCAATGCCATATTCTGCAAAAATATCCTTGATTTCTTGCATTTCACGCTCAGGAACTCGCTCTACTTCTTCATATTCGCGTTTGAGTTCGCTATCATAATGTTCGAGTTCTGTTTTTCCAGCCAAATAACCGCCAAGTCCCATAGCGATGCAACCCGCAACAATTTCTGCAATGCCTGCGGTAATGATAATAGCGTTACTGCTCACAGCTCCACTGAGTCCAGCAGCTAGTGCAAACGGAACGGTGAGTCCGTCGCTCATACCAATAACAACATCGGTAATAAAATCGGAACTTTCTAAATGATTTTCGGTATGGCTCATTTTGTTTTTGTATAAATTATAATATTTTTTCAAAAATAAACAAAAGATTTAATTGAGAGTTGAAACTAGATTAGAATTTCAATAGCCAAATTTATTATATTGCAGCAATTAAATTATATTTTAAAGCCCA
>CAIXNQ010000203.1 GCA_903920835.1 uncultured Bacteroidota bacterium
CCGAATAAAAGAACTATCCGAAATCGACCCAACCAATTTGACCTACAACACCACCAACAAACCAAAAGTGATTGAGCCATCACGACAGTTTTCGCACTTGTTCAACGCCTATACCCAAGCCATCAATAAAAGGTTCAAAAGAACAGGAAGTTTGTTTGAAAAGAATTTTGAACGAAAAGAAGTAAACTCCGAACGCTATTTTCAGCAATTGATTTATTATATCCACAACAACCCCATTCAGCATGGTTTTGTAAAACAAATGAGTTTGTATCCTTGGTCATCTTACGAAACGATTGTTACGGACCAACCCACAAAATTCAAACGTAAAGAAGTACTAACGATTTATGGAGATAAAAATAACTTTTTAGACTACCATAGCCAACAACAAAACACCAACGAAATTAATGACTTTATTATCGAATATTGATTTTTTAAACCCTCGCAGGGTTTTGAACCCTGCGAGGGTTATTAAGAAAAAAAACCAGCAATTTTGCTGGTTTTTTAATTGATTTTGTGACCACGGTGGGATTTGAACCCACACGCCCTTTCGAGCACCACCCCCTCAAGATGGCAAGTCTACCGTTTCTCCACGTGGCCTGAAATAAAAAAAGTCGTTCGCATGCGAACAACTTTATTCGTTGTGACCTGGCTGGGGCTCGAACCCAGGACCCCATCATTAAAAGTGATGTGCTCTACCAACTGAGCTACCAAGTCGAAGATTGAAGAAAATTGTTGAATTTTGTGACCTGGCTGGGGCTCGAACCCAGGACCCCATCATTAAAAGTGATGTGCTCTACCAACTGAGCTACCAAGTCATTACTGTTTCTTCAATGCGGGTGCAAATATAGGTTGTTATAATTTATTATTCAAAGTTAAATTGTTTTAAATTTACATTTTTTTAACCTTGAGATTTAAACTATTAATTTTTAGATAATTATTTGTATGAATAAATTGATTTTAGTCGGTTATATGGGTTCTGGAAAGTCTTTTTTGGGAGATATTGTGTCAAAAAAATTGGAAATTCCATTTTTCGACCTCGATAACATTATTGAAAACCGAACTAAAATGTCCATAAACGAGCTGTTTTCAACTAAAGGCGAATTGTATTTCAGGAAATTAGAACATGAAATCTTTAGTGAATTAATCAATCAAAAAAAAGCAGCAGTAATCAGTACTGGTGGCGGAACTCCGTGTTATTATAACAATCACTTGTTGCTTCAAAACCAAACTTCAATTTATTTAAAAGCATCGATTGATTTGCTTGTTGAAAGGCTAAATAACTCCAATGACCGCCCGATTTTAGCAAATATCAAATCGGAAGAATTGCACGAATTTATTGCCAAGCAACTATTTGAACGAAGTTTTTATTATTTAAATTGCAACCACGTCTTGAATATCGACAACAAACCTACAGACGATTTGGTTTCAGAAATTCTAAAGTGCTATAGTACTTAAATAAGCAAACTGGTCTTTTTCTTCAAATACTACTTGAACATGTTCAGACAATGAAGTTGAAAGCGAAATTCCTTTAAAATCAACTTTCACTGGATATTTTTTATGATTTCTGTCAACTAGAACTGCAGTTTTGAATTTTTTGATAGGCACATTCAGAAAATGTTTCACACCATATATTAGTGTTGTACCTGAATTTAAAACATCATCAACAAGAACAATACATTTATTGGTATATTGATTTGGTTGCAGTGAAGTCTTAATTTCGTTTTGAGGATTTGTTTTGTCGATTTTTACTTCGCATAAAATCACTTTCATGTCTGTGATTTTGGCGATTGATTGTGCAATTTGTTCAGCAAATATATACCCGTTAGTTGCTATTCCTGCAATGATAATTTCATTTTCATCGCTAAATGTTTCTAGAATTTGAAAAGCAATTCTTTTGGTTTTATGCTTAATTTCAACTTGGTTTAAAATAATTGTATTTGTCATATTTTTAATCATTTGATTGATTTCCGTATTCTTCTAAATCTCTTCGATCTTTTTTGGTGGGTCGCCCATCGCCTGTTTTTCGGTAATGTTCTTTGGCTAGTTTCAATAATTCTAAATGCTCAAAAGCTTCTTTTGGGGTTTGATTTTTAATATAAATCTCTGTCAATTTTGGTCCAATTCTGTTTTCGGGAACAGCTAAAACTTCAAGAATCTGTGTGATTTGATCACGACGGAAAGTTATTTTGTCGCTCGGAAAAACCTCTTTAGATGGTTTTGCGACTTGTCCGTTGACGGTGATTTGATTTTTTTTACAAGCCTCAGTCGCCATACTTCTTGTTTTATAACTCCGAACGCACCAAAGGAATTTATCGACTCTCATATTTTTTCTAAAATCAAAGTTAAATTGCATACAAAAATAAATCAATATTGTATCTTGCGCACTTTAAATTCAATAAATAATGACAAATTTTTTTAAAATTGTAGGCGTACTGTTTTTTTGTGTAATTTTATCTAATTGTCAAAAATCAGATTCTGCCACGGTTTCAATTCGTGATTATTCAGATCAATATAAAGCTGATATTGTTTTAATTGAAGCCTATTTAAAAACGCACAAATTTAGTGTTGATGCCGATCAAAATGTTACTTTTTCTGATGCCAGTGCAGATGGAAGCGACGCTATTTGGCACAATCCAAATTTGACTTCAAGAGTTGTTACTTATAATAATGTTGACCACACGGTCTATTATGTAAAACTGCAAGATGGAGTTGGGGAATCCCCTACTAATGTTGACAATGCGCTAGTTGCCTATAAAGGAATTGGACTTGACGGTACCGTTTTTGATTTTAATAATAATCCAACTATTCCGCTATATCTTCCTGGTACTATTGTAGGCTGGAGCGAAATTCTTCCTAAATTTAAAACCGGAACTATTACTGATAATATTAATAATGGCACTAGTACTTATGCAAACTTTGGTGCAGGAATTATGTTCTTGCCATCGGGAGTTGCCTATTTCAACAATGCGCTTACAAATTTGACTTCTTATTCTCCAATTATTTTTACTTTTAAACTTTATAATGTTTCTCGAAATGATCAAGATGGCGACACAATTCCTTCTTATTTAGAAGACATTGATGGAGATGGCTATTTGTATAATTTAGCGTCTGGAGTTGCAAATCCTGATGATACCGACCACGATGGAATTCCAAACTTTTTAGACACTGACGATGATGGAGACCTACAATTAACCAAGTCAGAAGTTAGATATTTAGACAGTCGAGGAGATGTTCGTTTCTATCCATATCAAGGTGTAACAGTTGACAATCCTTTAACGCTTTATGTTGACGAATCCAAAGGAATTCCTAGCAGAACTGGAACTGCTCCAAATTTTATAATTGATTACACTACCCCAACTCGATTAAGAAGACACTTAGATCCAACCTGGTAATACTTAATAATCCTATAAAAGATACCGTTGGGCTTGAAAAATTAATGAACTATATTTGTAAAAAATAATTAACTTATGTTTTTTTCAATAGTTGTTCCAGTTTATAATCGTCCTGAAGAAATTCAAGAACTGTTAGAAAGTTTGGAACTTCAACAATTTAAGGAACTTTTTGAAATTATTATTATTGAAGATGGTTCAACTATTTCTTGCGAACCAATTGTCGATAAGTTCAAAGAAAAATTAAACATTTCCTATTATTTAAAATACAATTCCGGCCCTGGCGATTCCAGAAATTTCGGAATGCAATTGGCAAAAGGAGATTATTTCATCATTTTTGATTCAGATTGTATTATTCCACCAAATTATTTAACCGAAGTTTCAAATTCTCTAAAGAATGATTATGTTGATTGCTTCGGAGGTCCAGACAGTGCTCACAAATCTTTTTCTGACCTTCAAAAAGCCATTAACTTTTCGATGACATCTTTTATAACTACTGGAGGAATTAGAGGAGGTTCAGAGAAAATGACCACTTTTCAACCCCGAAGTTTTAATATGGGAATTTCAAAAAAAGCTTTTGAAGCTTCCAAAGGATTTTCTAACATTCACCCAGGTGAAGATCCAGATTTGTCAATTCGACTTTGGGACTTAGGTTTTAAAACAAAGTTAATTTCAACCGCTTTTGTTTATCATAAGCGAAGAATTGATTGGGATAAATTTTACGTTCAAGTAAATAAATTCGGAAAAGTGAGACCGATTTTAAATTCATGGCATCCTAATTATAATAAATTAACTTTCTATTTTCCAGCTGCTTTCGTAATTGGATTTTGGGTTTCAATTATAGCTTTATTGCTACTAAATGATGTCTTTTTAAAATTTTATTTTGTTTATTTTGCGCTTGTTTTTCTATTTTCTTCAATTAAAAATAGAAGCATTAAAATTGGGTTTTTATCTATAATTGCCGTTTGGAAACAATTTTTCGGTTACGGAAACGGCTTTATAGAATCATTTATTAAAATCTTCATTCTGAAACAAAAACCTGAACAGGCATTTCCTGAATTGTTTTTCAAACCCTAAAAATGAGTAAAATAATTGGTCTAACAGGCGGCATTGGCAGCGGAAAAACTACCGTTGCTCATTTTTTTGAAGAAGTTGGAATTCCGGTTTTTTATTCTGATGAAGTTGCCAAAGTTGTAACAAATAAAGACCAAACACTACAAATAATCAAAAAGGTTTTTGGAGCAACTGTTTTTGATGGAGCACAGTTAGATAGAAAAAAATTAGCTGAAGTTGTTTTTGCTGATGAAAATCAACTCCTAAAGCTAAACAATATTATTCATCCGTTGGTGAAAATTGAGTTTGAACTTTGGAAAAGTACCCATAAAACCGAACCATTTTTAATCAAAGAATCTGCGGTGCTTTTTGAAAGTGGAAGCTATAAGGAATGTGATTTTGTAATTAATGTAATCGCTCCACTTGACGAAAGAATAAATCGAGTAATTAAAAGAGATTCAATCGCTAAAGAACAGGTCGAAGCAAGAATCAACAATCAATGGAATGATGAAATGCGCTCAAAGAACAGCCATTTTAATATTAACAACGATACATTACTTAATGTCAAAAAACAAGTAATTGAAATATTAAAATCTTTAAAAAATATATAAAAAATCTAGAATTTGTTAATCTTTGGTTAATGAAGTAAACAAACAAGTGTTAAAACACTAATTTTGACTTGATGAATAAATTTTTTTTTAGGTTTCTTGTGCTTTTGATGAGTTTGTCCTTAATCGGAATTATTCTAGTTCAGGTATATTGGTTCAACTCTTCTTTCAAAAACAACGACGAACAATTCAAATACCACGTAAAACAGGTTATTGGAAACGTTGCTGATAAATTAGAAAAGCAAGAAGCAAGGAGTATCTTAAACAATTATGAAAAACTAAAAGATAGTACAGGTAAGATTCCAAAGAAAAATGATTTGTTAGAGTTTTATTATGTTCAAAAAAACAACGTAACAAATGAAACCATAATATACTCAAATAGCATTATTGCTGAACAATATCAAAAATCACCAACGTTCTTTGAAAAAAAAGTGGATAGTTTACAATTGCAAAACTATTCCTCTACCCGAAAAACAGAAGTTTATCGTTCAAATTCATTTGATAATCCTACGAATAAAAATTCGATATCTCCTGAAATTAAAATTGAAAAATCAGGGAATTTAGATATTTTGAAGAAAGCACAACTCGAAATTGCCTATAAAGATGTAGCGTCGGCTTTGCCAATTCAAGAACGAATTACTAAAGAACGAGTTGCCGAAGTCCTTCAAAAAGAGTTGGACGAATATGGCGTTAGAACTCCGTTTGAATTTGGAATATACAGCAATGGATTGGCAACAAAAATAAAATCAGAACGTTTTCATTTCGACAAAAACAAATCCTATTCAATTCCGATTTTTGTTGACAGCGACGGAAATAAAAAATATCAATTGCTGTTAACTTTTCCTCAAAAACAGAAATATCTGTTTTCAGAATTGGTCGGGATTTCTTTGTTATCAGTAATTTTTACATTAATAATTATCATAACCTACTCAAGTGCACTGAATCAATTAATCAAACAACGTCAAATTTCTGAAATCAAAACCGATTTTATAAATAATATGACGCATGAATTCAAAACTCCAATTGCTACAATCAATTTAGCACTTGATGCCATAAAAAACCCAAAGGTAATTGACGATAAAGAAAGGGTTGCTAGATATTTGCAAATGATTCGAGACGAAAATAAACGAATGCATGCTCAGGTAGAAAACGTATTACGAATTTCTAAATTAGAAAAACGAGAATTAGATATCAATAAAGAGCCATTAAGTGTAAATGAGTTATTAGAAGATGCAATAGAACACGTAAATTTAATTTTAGAAGATAGAAACGGGAAAATCAACATTAATTTTGCAGCAAAACGATCAATTGCTTTGCTAAATGACGTTCATTTTACTAATGTTTTTGTTAATATTTTAGACAATGCTATAAAATATTCCATAGCAAACCCCGTTATTGAAATAAGTTCCGAAAATGTAAAAGATTTTATCATCATAAAAATCAAAGACAACGGAATCGGAATGACAAAAAATGCTCAAAAAAGAATTTTTGAAAAATTTTATAGAGAGCATACTGGCGATTTACATAACGTTAAAGGTCACGGTTTAGGTTTGGCTTATGTAAAACGAATTATTGACGATCACAATAGCCAAATTTTTGTAGAAAGCGAGAAAGGTTTTGGTAGCACCTTTATCATCAAAATACCATTAATAAATTAAGAAACTAATTAAACAAATAAAATATGGAAACAGAAAATAAAAAAATTCTCTTAGTAGAAGATGATCAAAATTTTGGAGCTGTTTTAAAAGAATATCTTATGCTGAATGACTTTGAAGTTACTTTGGCAAAAAACGGAATGGAAGGATTTGAAAAATATAAAAAAGACAATTTTGATTTGTGTATTTTAGATGTAATGATGCCCTATAAAGACGGTTATACATTAGCCAAAGAAATTAGAGAAAAAAACAAAGAAATCCCTTTAATTTTTTTGACGGCAAAGTCAATGAAAGAAGACGTACTCAAAGGTTATAAAGTTGGTGCCGATGATTATTTAAACAAACCTTTCGACTCTGACGTATTGCTTATGAAAATTAAAGCAATAATGCACCGAAAAGCAACCGAAGTTAAAACTGACTTCACAAAGTTTGAATTTGAAATTGGCAAATTTCATTTGAATTCTAAATTAAGATACTTAACGTTTGGTAATGATGAACCAATAAAATTATCTCCAAAAGAGAATGAATTACTTAAAATGTTAATTCTGCATGAAAATGATTTAATGCCAAGAGAATTAGCGCTTACTAAAATATGGAGAGACGATAATTATTTCACTTCTAGAAGTATGGACGTATATATAGCCAAACTAAGAAAATACTTAAAAGTAGATGAAAACGTAGAAATTCTAAATATTCACGGCGAAGGATTTAGACTAGTTATCAAGAAATAGAAATGATCTAAGTGTATTTCATTTCAATTAACAAACTTTTATTTTAAAACTTTTCAGGTATTTATAAATTTTATTCATGGGAGCTTTTGTTATTAGCAAACGATTTAACGACGAATACAAGTTTGAATTTCGCTCCAGAAAAGGGAAAACAATTTTAACAAGTACCAGTTTTGTTTTAAAATTTGAATGTGAAGATGCTATAAATCTAATAACTAATCTCATTGAAGAATGTGAATTTATTAAAGAAAAGTACCCAAAAGGATTGTTGGGTTTTAAAGTAATTCTAAACGGAAACCTTGTGGCTTCAAGTCGAAAATACTCGACAGAAATTCGATTATTGAAAGGAATTGAAGAATTTAGAAAATACGTATCCACTTCCGAAATTTTAGATTTTTCAATTGATAGTTTTGTTTTTCCGAATGTTGAATTTTAAATAATAGTAGATTCAAAAACAAATTGTTTTATCAGATTACTTCAAAAAAAATGAATTCAAAAACAGAACAAATGCAAGCTTTTGAACGTCTTCTTAATATTATGGACGAATTAAGAGAAAAGTGTCCGTGGGATAAAAAACAAACCCTAGAAACTTTGCGCCACCTTACAATTGAAGAAACTTATGAATTAAGCGAAGCTATTTTAGACAACAATTTTGATGAAGTAAAAAAAGAGTTAGGCGACCTATTATTACATATTGTTTTTTATGCCAAAATTGGCAGTGAAAGTGGAGATTTTGATATTGCAGATGTATGTAACACAATTTGCGAAAAACTTATTTTCCGTCATCCGCATATTTATAGCGATACTGTTGTGAAAGATGAGGATGAAGTGAAACAAAATTGGGAAAAATTAAAACTTAAAGAAGGAAAAACTTCGGTTCTGGAGGGTGTTCCTAAAAGTTTACCAGCATTAATTAAAGCTAGTCGAATTCAAGATAAAGCCAAAGGGGTAGGATTTGATTGGGAAGAACCACACCAAGTTTGGGATAAAGTTCAGGAAGAACTAGCCGAATTTCAAGAAGAAGTAGCTTCAGGAGATAAAGTAGCTATGGAAAACGAATTTGGAGACGTACTCTTTTCAATGATTAATTATGCTCGGTTTTTAAATATAAACCCAGAAGATGCTTTAGAAAAAACCAATTTAAAATTCATTAAAAGGTTTCAATATTTAGAAAGCAAAGCCAAAGAATTAAACAAAAATCTTTCAGAAATGACCCTGTCTGAAATGGATGTTTTTTGGAACGAAGCAAAAAAATTGTAAATCAAAACCTTTAAATTTACAATTTTTATAAATTAAAATCCAACTAGAATTTAAGCACAATTATATTATGACTTAATTTCGAGTTGGATTTTTTATAAAATTAATTTACTCTTTAATTAATTTTTTTGTAAAATGACTCGTATTGGATTTTATTGTTAAAAAATAAATTCCTGCTGCCAAAGATGAGGTGTTTATATTTATTTCTTTTTCGAAATCTGAATTTTTTAGATAGACCACTCTTCCATTTAAATCTCTTATTTCAAGCATAGATATTGGATCCTGTTTTGGATTCCCTATGAATAAATTGTTTGTCATTGGATTTGGAAATACTAAAAAATTATCAGCAGTAAAATCAGAAACATTCAAATCTTGGGTTACACTAAATGTATCAACAAAAAGCCCTTGTGTTCCTGAAGTATTTACTGGAGAGTTATGCTGAATTCCTATATAATAAATCCCTGATGTTGTTGGTGTGAAAGAATAGTGTTTCAAAATGAATCCAGATGAACTAAAGTTATTTTCAGCACCAACAATAGTTGTTTGTCCAGCTGCATTTGGAGCAGTTCCAATAGTAACTTTAAATTTAGAAGCTGCATTAGTTGCAACTGGAGTCGTAGACGAATAGTTTCTTGCATAAAAATCAATTGCAACTGGAGTGCCTGCTACTAAATTAATTCCGCGTGAAAAAAGCCAACTATCAGTTACAGTAATATTGTTGCTATATGAATATGCAGTAGTAGTTCCTTGATGAATAAAAGCATCTGGAGTTGTTGGTTTATATAATTTCCAGTTTGATGAAAGATTAGAAGAATTAGGATTCGACCAACCGATATACGTTGGACCATTCACTGTATCTGCTTCATCAAATCCTGTAGAATATGGAATATCTACTGCGCTAAATTGAGTTAAAAATGTATATGGACCTTGCCATGCGCTAGATGTACCGCCGCTGCATAATTTCTTTACATAATATTTATAAGCTGTACCTGAAATTAAACCGCTAATAGCATAAGGTGACGAAACATCATTTACTGTCGTTCCTGAACCTAAACTAAATGAAGACATACCCCACTGAATCGTAACATTTGCATTACTGTTCCAATTGAATTGAGCTGTATTTTGAGTAATGTTTGTTGCAGATAAATCTGTAGGCCTTGTGCATGAAGTTGGAACACCAAATCTTGTCTCAGGACGATAATTTGAAGAGACAACATTTGCAGGCGGTGCAATTAAATCTGTTTGACCTATTAATCCGTTTGTTAAAGCTAAATTGCAAGAGGCGGTATTTCCTGTCGTAGCAACTGTCCCTGTATTTTGATAATCAAATGCAACATAAATACCACCTCCTGTATATGTAAATCCTGTGCCATTAACAAATGGAAAATCAACTGTTCCGATTGCTGCAGGAATTGTAATATTACTATTGCTCACAGTAGTCATTGTAGAAATTGCCGTACTCCAAACTGTACTTTTGTTGTTTACAGTATCTGTAGTGTTTTGTAGATAAACTACAAAAGTTCCAGTTGTCGGAATGTTTTGTGCTAAAATGTATTTAAAACCAAGTGAATTAATTATGGAGCCATTTGGAAAACCAGCTGTTAACATTTCTGATGCAGTAATTAACCAAATACTCCGATTGTAATTTTTAGAACCTTGAGGTGCACGACCATTTGGTGAAGAAATTGATCCATCTGAACCTATTAATGTATAAATGTCTGATTGTGCTCTCGCAAAAGAAATCATTAATATAAAAATAAGGAGTATTTTTTTTTTTCATAGATTTTAATTTTATGTTTTTAAATTATTTCGAGTAAAATTAATTAATTTTTTTGATAATTAAATTGTTTGTTTTTATTTATTTTAATTTCAAAAACATTCTTTCTTAAATCATCTTAATTGAATAATTCACATCTAAATATTGAATAATCTTTAGCGACTATTTATACTAAACAAAACTATATCATTTTAAAGAAAATCCAAATATCTCAATCTACATTATTACTCAAAAAAAGGGCTGACCGAAGTCAACCCTTTTAAATAATTACATGATGTGAAGTTTATTCTTTGATAAGTTTTTTCACTTCTTTTAAATTCCCATCTGAGATTGAAACTAAATAAACACCTTGACTAAGGAAAGAAACATCATAAGTAGAAGCATATTTCAGTACACTAATTACCTTTCCATTCATATCAGTGATTTTAATTTCAGCTTTTGAAGTATCAAATTTTTCGCTCAATTTCAATTCAAATGTTGATTTTACAGGGTTTGGGCTAATTAAAAATAAACCACTAACCAAATCAAATTGATTGTTACTTAAAGAAGATGTGATAGTAATGTTATCAACTAAAATACCTCCTTGTTGTGCTGTAGTTTGAAGTACAGCAGTAGAATTAAATCCTAAATAATAAGTACCATCTGCTGGTACAGTATAAGGAGAGGTTTGCATAGTATAAGTTGTGCTTGTTACAGTATTATGATTTTTAACTACAGTTGCCATTCCTGCTGCGGTTTTTACAGTTCCTATTGCAGATTTTAATTTATTTACACTCGTAGTTCCTGCTGCATTATATTTTCTGAAATAATAATTGATTGTCAAAATTTCACCAGCAGTAACTTTAATTCCGTTTGTAAATAACCAAGCATCAGTTGCGGCAGTTGTAGAACCTAAACAAGCAGCAAATTTAGTACCTTCTTGTGCTAAAGTTGTGCCAGAGAATTGACCCCAAGAGCCACCACCAGCAGCTGTTGAAGGTAAAGTACTAAAGCCACCAGCGCCAAGACCGGTAGTTTCAAAACCATAAGCATAAGGAGCAACGGCAATTGTAACAGCTCCAAAAGGTCCTATCCATTCGCTACCACAACTACTTCTAACATAAAAATCATAAGCTGTGTTTGGAATTAAACCAGAAGCAGTAAAAGAATTTGTTGTTGATGTACCCGTAGCAGTTGATGGTGTAAATCCAGTAACATCATATGCAATATCATAACCAGTTGCACCTGCTACTGCGGTCCAGTTTACAGTTGCAGTAGTTGTTGTCACAGTGCTTGTCATTGGTCTGTTTGGTGCTAAACAAGTATTGTTATTCACAACCATTATATTATCTAAAGATAACAAAAACATATCAGTTGAAAAGTTTTGAAATGCAATGTAAACAGTTTGTCCAGCAAAATTAGAAAGATCAATTGATCTTCTTGTCCATGTTGTGTTCTCGCCAGAAGTTCCTGTTGTTCCATCTCCTTGAGTGAAAAGTGGAGTAACAAAGTCGGCAACTGTATTTCCTGTTGAAGATACATAAACATTATAAGAATCTCTGTAGGTAGCATCGTATGCTCTCGCATCCCAATATAAAACCGTTGAACCACTAGCAGGTATTGCTATTCCTGGAGAAACTAAATAATCATTTGAAGTTCCTGCAGTAGAGTACCAAGATGTACTTTTAGCAACGTGATTGTTAAACTCTTCTAAAGAATTAACCCACGCGTCTGTAATTGTACTTACACCAGCGTTTGGTGTTAATCCATCTTCGTTATACAACGTCCATCCAGATATTCCAGGACCAATTCCGTCAAAGTTTTCGCTGAAAACAACTTGACTGTTAGCCGTAAAGCTAAATGCAGTAAATACTGCACACAATAGTAATAATTTTTTCATAAGAAATATTTTTTTTAAAATTTTAGACAAAAATAAGAAACTAAAATGAAATATGGAAAAATTTAACTTTAAATCAATTTATATCAAAAAATCTACATAATTAAAAACTTTAGATTTTTTATATATCTAGGTGCTTTATTTTGACTGTTCATAAACTTATTGCTTGTTATAATGAAAACTAGAGGTAATTGTCCCGACGAAAGCTCAGCAACACTTTTCCAAAAGGAGGTGCTATATTATAATCTTAAATTTCAGATACAGATTACCTCTAGAATTTTTCTCTTTTGAAGGCGCAAAATTTCCCGTAACTTTATAGTGTAGAAATCCCCAACGAATAAATTATGGAAATAGTAAAAGCTAAAGACAACGACCACGTGATACAAATCGGAATCAAATGGTGCATCAAGCAAAGTAGGGAACTTGTTGCTGTTGGAATTCCGGTGTTGCATTATTATTCTAAGTGAAAATCCGAAAATATCAAATCCATAGCAAAAGAAATTTTCTGATGGCATTGAAATAAAAATAATTCTTATTCGCCGTTGGAAGTAACCTTTTTATTGAATCAATTTTATTGATAGCTAATTTTGCGAACAAAATTAGCTAAAGCTTTTCCATTTTTACTTAAAAAGAAGGTAGCTTTTGTCCAGTTTTGCTTTGCATCATAGTCATATTTAAAGAAAAATGATTGGAGTAATTGTTCACCAAAATCATTATCGTAAAAATCAATTTGATTAATATTACTATCGGTATCATAATGATATATTGTCTTACAGGTGAAAATAAAAGTAGTATCATTTTCAATTTCGGGATGAATATGTTTTTCGATAAATTCTAGTTTCCCTTCGGAATTTAAATGATAAAATTCTTCTTCTTGGAACTTATTATTTCTGAAGCTCTGGTATTTGTAAATTCGATTTTTGTCATCATAAAAATAGCAAAACTTGTCTAAAACAGGTTTTTTATATTGCTCATTTTCGCTAATCTGTTCTCTTGATACAATTCTGCCTTTTTCATCATATCGAAATCGAATAATTACCGGATGAATGGTATCAATTTTAGTGTCAATATGAAGTGTATCAGCATATTTCAAAGAATCTAAACGATTGTTTTTTACCCAGTAGTGAAAGAACTTTTGGTTAACATCATAGATTTTACCATCTATCGTTAGTTGACGTTCTTCAAGTGTAGATAAAGGAGGATTGGATAAAAAGTTAGGATAGGAATAAACTTGAACGTTTTTCAAATTGTTAGGCATTAACTTTGGTTGAACACCAAATGTTTCAGGACTTTCATTTAAGATTCCATTTTCCAATTGTGTTACTCTGTACCCTCTGAGTTTTCCGCTATTTTCAAAGCTTTCAAAAGAATGTAGTTCCATTCGTTCTTCGGTTAAACCGTTAGAAGCATATTGAATCATTAAAGGATTATAGCTGCTAAAAAATGGATTGCATTTATTCAATAAAGTAGCTACGTCTTGATTATCATCATTACCAATGATTTCAAAAGAAATTGATACTGATTTAACAGCTCCTTTTAGATTTCTCCTTTGTAAATCATTTTGAGAAAAAACCGGATGAATTGCCAATAGAAAAATGAATAATCTAATCATAATATAGAATTTTTCGCTCAATTAAAATGGTTTCGTTTGGTTCTGAAGTGGAGTTGTATTTTAAGGAAGTCCAATTTCCATTGGAATCCAATTCATAGGTATAAGAGTTGGTTTCAATTTTCCCCGATTTGAATTGAATTATTGTTTTGGATATTAGATTATGATCTTGAAAATAAACTGTTTTGATAGATTTATTAGTTTCTATAGTAATTTTACTTTTTTCGCCATTGGCGTTATATTCAATCTTTGAGGAAAATAATAACTTGTCTGCTGTCATTGTTTCGCTGGTGGGAAGATTTTTTGCATTGTATAAAATTTCGCTGACAATCGTCGTTTTTTTGTAGGGTCTGCCAATGGACTGTGCTAAATCATATAAATCGTTATTTTCTGATATTTTGATGAGATTATTGTGGGAATCATATTCGTAAAAATGTTCATTGGAGATTACTTTAGCCACGGTGTCATTTCCTGTAACCGATTGATATTCTGTTTTTTTTATAATATTTTGAGCAGAGTTATACTCATTTTCAATAAAATAAGTATCTGTAGAACTAAAATCACTTCCTGCGTTGTTTATAAATTTTCTTTTAATGAGATTTCCTTGTTCATCAAAGGAGTAATAATTCATCATCGAATTGGAATTCAAAAGTGTTGAAATGCTCTTTATTTTTCCATTATCCCAAAAGGTTAAAGTATCTCTATTGGCGTATTGCGTTGGTATATAAAGTGGACCGTCAATACTTCCTCTTGTTGATAATTTTCCAGATCGATCAAATTGGTAATCGCTCGCAAACCATTTACTTTTTTTATAAGCACCAGCAGGCGGGTTTTGATAACAATTGGAAACTATAATTACTAAATTTTTGACTTTCCCTTTTAAAGAAAAATCAAGCAAATTATAATTGTCTTCAGGCAAATTTTCCTTAATTAGATTTTTTACTTCTTCATTTTGTGCAAAAGTCGCTGTACTAATGAAAAGAAATGATATCAAAAAAAAAAGTTTTTTCATTTTCAATGAAGAATTAAATTTAATTATAGATTGGTTATCTATTTACTTTCCTTTTCAGACTCTATATTGAGCATTTGCCAAAGTTTGTCTTTCAATTCCACAAGTCCTTGTTGCGCTACTGATGAAATAAACATATATGGAATTCCTTTAAAAGTTTCATCAAGTTCCGTTTTCATCTCTGCTTTTAATTCATCGTCGAGCATGTCCGACTTTGAAATTACAATCAACCGTTCTTTGTGCAACATTTCCGGATTGTATTTCTCTAATTCACTCAACAGAATGTTGTATTCTTCTCGAATATCTTTCGCATCGGCAGGAACCAAAAACAATAATGTTGCATTGCGTTCGATGTGTCTAAGGAAATAATGTCCTAAGCCTTTTCCTTCTGCGGCTCCTTCAATAATTCCTGGAATATCAGCAATCACGAACGATTGATAATCACGATAGGCAACAATTCCTAAATTGGGTTTTAAAGTGGTGAAAGGATAATCGGCAATTTTTGGTTTTGCAGAAGTCAGCACCGAAAGCAAAGTTGATTTTCCTGCATTTGGAAACCCAACAAGACCAACATCTGCCAGCACTTTTAATTCTAAAATCACGTCCATTTCAATGCCTGTCAAACCAGGTTGGGAATATCGTGGCGTTTGATTGGTGGCGCTTCTGAAATGCCAATTTCCCAATCCGCCTTTACCTCCTTTAGCGATTATTCGCTTTTCGTTATGTTCGGTAATTTCAAATAGAATTTCATCGGTTTCTTTATCACGAACAACGGTTCCAAGTGGCACTTCAATAAATTTATCTTCTCCATCATGCCCGGTGCTACGATCGCTTCCGCCGTCTCCACCATGACCTGCTTTGATATGTCGTGCAAACTTTAGATGAAAGAGTGTCCACAAACCTTTGTTGCCAACCAAATAAACATGACCTCCTCGTCCGCCATCGCCACCATCAGGACCACCTTTTTCTATGAATTTCTCTCTGTGCAAATGGGTAGAACCTTTACCACCTTTGCCCGATGAGACATAAATTTTAACATAATCTACAAAATTTCCTTCTGTCATTTTTTTAGTTTAGATGTAAGATAGACTTTAGATTTAAACGAATCTTAATCTAATTATTAGTTTTTAAAACGACTATAAATTGTCGATTACTTTGCTAAGTCTTTGGGTTATTTCTTGAATAGAACCAATGCCATCAACAGCATAAAATTTGTTTTGGTCATTGTAATATTCCATTAAAGGTGCCGTTTTTTCGTTGTATTCTTGATATCTATTTCTGATTTTTTCTTCGTCTTGGTCGTCGGGTCTTCCTGATGTTTTTCCTCTTTCGAGCAGGCGTTGCACTAATATTTCATCATCGGCTTCAAGAGCAATTGTAGCAGTTATGTCTTGTTTTTTTGAAGATAGAAATGCATCTAGTGCCTCTGCTTGGGCAATTGTTCTCGGAAAACCATCAAATAAAAAACCTGCCGAATGTGGGTTTTTGTCAACTTCGCTTTGCAACATTTGAATGGTAACATTATCTGGAACCAAATCGCCTTGATCCATATAGCTTTTAGCTAATTTCCCTAATTCGGTATCGTTTTTAATATTGAATCTAAAAATATCGCCGGTTGACAAATGTGTTAGATTGTATTTTTCTTTCAAAAATTCGGCTTGTGTGCCTTTTCCAGCTCCGGGTTTCCCGAAAAGAACGATGTTAATCATTTTGATTGTGACTTTTATAAATGAATTTAATTATATTTTTAATTGATATACATCTGGCAAATTGCGCCCCAAACCGTCGTAGTCTAAACCATAGCCTACGATAAATTTGTTTGGAATACGAATCCCGATATAGTCTAGTTTAATGTCTTTTTTGTAGGCTTCGGGCTTGAAGAAAAGTGTTGCAATTTTTAAATGTTTTACATTCTGCGCTTTCAAGAGGCTTTTTAATTCTTCAACTGTGTTTCCTGTATCTACGATATCTTCAACAATAATAACGGTTCGCCCTTCTAAATTTTGATTCAATCCAATCAATTGTTTGACTTCATTTGTGGACTCAGTGCCTTCATAAGAAGCTAGTTTAATAAAACTTACTTCACACATGCCTCGGTAATGTTTCATTAAATCAGACAAAACCATGAATGCGCCATTAAGTACACCAATAAAAACGGGCGTGTCTTCAAAAAAATCGTCGTCCATTTGTTTTGCCATATTTTTTATTGCAAAATCTATTTCGTCAGAAGAAATGAATGGCTCAAAAGTTTTATCGTGAAGGTGTATCATTTTTGAAAATTTTAAATAAGGTGCAAAGATAATCAATTGATAATTGATAAATACCAATTGAGAATTACTACTTTTGAAAAAACTATTGATTTCATGTCGATTCCGCCCATATCTGTTTTAATTATTGGCACTGTTTGGCCCGAACCCGAATCTACTGCGGCGGGTCAACGAATGTTGCAATTGATAACGTTATTTAAAAGTCAAGGTTGGCAAGTTGTTTTTGCTTCGGCTGCCAACGAAAGTGAGTTTATGTTTGATTTGCAAAAAATAGAAGTAAAGAGCATTGCAATTGAACTTAATAATTCCAGTTTTGACGAGTTTATAAATAATCTAAACCCGACAATTGTTGTTTTTGACCGTTTAGTAACCGAAGAACAATTTGGTTGGCGCGTGGCAGAAAATTGCCCGAATAGTTTGCGGATTTTAAACACCGAAGATTTGCATTTTCTAAGAAATTCTAGACAAGAAGCCTTCAAAAAAGGAATTGAAGTTTCACATTCTTTAATGCTTCAAAACGAAATGACCATGCGAGAATTGGCAAGTATTTATAGATCGGATTTGTCGCTCATTATTTCGACCTTCGAGATGGAATTGTTGACCAATAATTTTAAAATCAGTAAAGGATTAATTTATCATTTGCCTTTTCTTTTAGAAAATATCACGCAAGCTACTGTTGCCACTTTACCTAAATTTGAAGAACGTTTCAATTTTGTTTCTATTGGAAATTTTAGGCATGAGCCCAATTGGAATAGTGTTCTTCATCTAAAAGAAAACATTTGGCCGTTAATTCGGAAAGAAATTCCTGAGGCGCAATTACATATTTATGGCTCTTATGTTACTGAAAAAGCCATGCAACTTCACCAACCCAAAGAAGGTTTTATAATAAAAGGTAGGGTTGAAAATGCCGACGAAGCGATTCGAAAAGCCAAAATTTTATTGGCTCCGTTGCGTTTTGGCGCAGGCATAAAAGGAAAGTTGACTCAGGCAATGCAAAACGGAACACCAAGTATAACCACCACAATTGGTGCTGAAGGAATGGCTGATGGTTTAGATTGGAATGGTTTTATTGAAAATGACCCTAAAGCATTTGCCGAAGCCGCAATTCTTTTATATCAAAATTCCAATTTATGGAAAGAAAAACAAATTCGTGGATTTGAAATCATCAATAAAAACTTTGATGGTCATGCTTTAGGATTGCAGTTTGTTAATAAAATCACCGAAATTTTGTCTGATTTAAAATCACATCGAGAACTTAATATTGTTGGTCAAATCTTGCAACATCAAACTTTAAAAAGTACTAAGTTTATGAGCAAGTGGATTGAAGAGAAAAATAAAAACCTGAAATCTTAATCTTTCAGTTTTTCAAATGATTTCACTATGTTGGTTTTATGTTTTCTAAAAATGGAATTGACTCATCGAGAATTTCTTTAATTAATTCAATTATTTGGGTTAAAAAAGGAGCTGTTATTGTGTCGTCTATAAATGTTTTAGTTTCTTTTTCTTGTTTGAATCTGAATGGCAAAAATCCTGATTTTAGAATTTTGAATGAAAATATTCCTACTTCTAGGGGTTGATCTCCCAATTTTTCTTCAAACATAAAAGCGTAGGTTAATAGTTGAATTATTTTTTCGTTTTTGATGCTGCTAGTTAATCCTTCCCAAGAGGTTAATGTTAAGTCTGATTGTTCGACTTTTCCTGTTTTATAGTCAATAATTCGAATCACTCCATTGCGAATTTCAACCCGATCTATCGAACCGCCAATTAGAATTGGGTAGGGTAGGGAAGTGTCTTTCAATTCTCGTTCGAAGCGTTTTTCAAGGGCAATTATTTTTATGGCATCTCCGTTTTTTATTGCGTTTAGTTCTAAATCTAAAAAGTTTTTTATGTTTCTTTTGGCAACTTCAAAAGCAAGAAGATTTCTCCCTGAATTAATTTCTCCTGCTTTAAATTCTTTTTTAAATTGGATGAGTACTTCGGAATCTATTTTTTCAATGCAGTCCAAAAGATTGTTTTCTGTCAAAAAAGCACCAACATGCGGCTCATAAAGTACTTTTAAAGTTTCATGAATGATGGTTCCTAAAGTGTTAGAGGCAATTGTTTCTTCAACTTCATCTGCTTCTCTAATTTTAAGAATTTTCTGAAAATAAAAATCAATTGGATTTCTTATATAACTTGTTAAAGCTGATGGTGAGAAACCAGATGCTGCAATTTCTTTTAATCTCAAACACACTTCAGCCGATTTCTTAATTTCAATTGGTTGATATGCAATTTCGGGAAGTTCGGTGTTATAAATTTCCTGAATTAAAATGTGATTGGGTTGTTTTTCAACTTCAAGTTGCGTTATAAAACGACTTCTTTCGCCTGCATCTAAACCATCGCTTTCTGTATTGTAAAGCAAATAAATGTTTTTGGCCCGTTGCAATAAATGATAGAAATGATAGGCATAAATCGCATCTTTTTCTTTATAAGTTGGCAGTTTTAATTCTCTTTTTACATCATAAGGAATAAATGAATTTTGCGATTTTCCGGCAGGAAAAGTTCCTTCGTTCATTGAGGTAATGATGACTGTCTCGAAATCTAAAACCCTGCTTTCGAGCACCCCCATAATTTGTAAACCAAGAAGTGGTTCACCTTCAAATGAAACTTCTGCTAAATCAACTACTTGTTTATAGATTTCAAAAAGCGCAACTATTGAATTGATTTTACGATAATCTGTAAAATAAGAATCGAGTTTATTGATTATTTTATATATTGAATAAACAAAAGTTTTTGTAAGCCTGTCTGGCTTGTTTTCATGGTCTAAATTTTTATTTATAGATATTAAAACATTTGAAAGCGTTTGTAAAATATTAAGGGCATTATCATTCCACTTTGAAAATAGAAGTTTAAAAAAATCGTTTGGATTTTTGTTTAATTCGAAAACTTTTTCACTACTAATAAAGCGGTAGTTGTTTGTGTTAATAACGTTAATTAAAGCCTCAGCATCTATATACGGTTCGACTAACGGGTGTGTTAAAATGCTTAAAATGTCTTTGTAATAAAAAACATACTGACTTCCATTACGATTTTGCGCATTTGCATGAAGCTTAAATAATTTTGAAATCAATAATTGTGCAGGATTATTTTTGCTAGAATAACCCATTGTTATGTTTAATGCTCCAGTAGTATCGGGTAATGAATATAAAAGTGGCGCAAGAAGATTTTCTTCTCCAAGCACAATAGCTACTTTTTCAAGCGATTGATTAGGGTTTTGTGCTTTAATTTTTTCAATAATACTTCCTACAATTTTGGCTTGACCAACAGATTTTGGTGTGCCGATAATATTTATTTTTTTTGGTTTAATGAATTCGTTTTCTATCCATCGAAATGGATTTGTTTTATAGTGTTTCCAATTTAATTTGAATTTTCTTAAAAACAAACCTGCATCGTGGTATGGGTCGGAAATGAAAGTCTCTTCTGCATCCCAAAATATTGATGCTTTTTCCTTTGAAATTAAATATTGAATTATTGTTTCCTCGGCTTTGTTCAAGGCATTGAAGCCTGCAAATACGAAGTTTTTTGAGTTTGAATTTTCACAAAAACGTTCCATTTTATTTACTGCTTCACGATAAATTAATCCTTGATAGCCTTTCTTCTTTGCTACCAATCGGCTATAAAATGTTTCGTAATAAACTGGTAATAGTTTCCAAAAATCAACATAATTTTCTAACAATTTGGTTTTGTCTTCTTTACTAACACCCCATCGTTTGATGTCTTCAATATCTTTTATGTAGGACAAAACATGATTTGGTTCTAAAAGATATCTGTCAATTTCATTAAAATCCTGAATTAGATTTTTTGCCCAGTTGGCAAACTGCTCAAAAGGTTGTTGGTGCAGTTCTTCGGTCAAAGAACAATAGGTTTCATAGAATTCAAAAAGTACTTCAATAGGGTCTATGGTCCTGATTTCTGCCACTTGTTGAATAAAATCTTCAATATTAATTATCTCAGGAACAATCAAAGTTGTTGATGTCTGCTTCTTAAATGATTCTATTAAAAATAATTTTGCTCTTTTGTTCGGTAAAACTATTGTAATACTTTGTAAAATTTCTGAATACTGATTGAGTAATTCTTGAGCTAAATTTTCTAAGAAGGAAATATTTTTCAACTTTTAAATTTTTTTATATATTTATCTATGATTCAATTTTGTTTGTAAATTTATTTTACGAAAGTATAAAAATAGAAAAAGCCTCGAATTAATCGAGGCTTTTAAAGATATTTTATTAAAATTATTTTACTAATTTCACTTCTACTCTTCTGTTGTTTGCTTTTCCTTCTTTGGTTTTGTTAGAGTCAATTGGTTTTGTTTGACCATAACCTTCAGAAGTTAATCTACTAGCATCAATACCGTTATCAGTTAAGTATTTCATTACAGCAGCTGCTCTTTCTTTAGATAGTTGTAAGTTTTTATCTGCTTTACCTACATTATCAGTGTGTCCTTCAATACTAAATTTCGCAGTAGGATATTCTTTTAAGATAGCTGCAATAGAAACTAAAACTGGGAAGGTTTGTTTTTCAAATGATGCTTTTCCTGTTTCAAATAAAATAGTTTTAGCATATTCATTTAATTTTTTCATTACAGTTTCGTCAACTTCTGGACAACCATTGTTAGCTACTGTTCCTTTAACGTCAACACATTTGTCATCTTTGTCAAGAACTCCGTCGCCGTCAGTATCTGGCCATGGGCAACCCTCATTTTCTTTTGGTCCTTTAACTTTAGGACATTTGTCTGCTGCATCTGTAATTCCGTCACCGTCAGTATCTGGACAACCTTTTAATATTTTAAGTCCCGCAATTTCTGGACAAGCATCATCTTTATCGGCAATTCCATCACCGTCAGTATCTGGACAACCACCAAAAGCAACTAGACCTGGAGTTTCTGGACAAGCATCATCTTTGTCAATGATTTTGTCACCATCTGTGTCAGGACAACCTTTGAATTCTTTTGTTCCTTTTTCTTTTGGACAATTATCATCTTTGTCATAAATTCCATCTCCGTCTGTATCAACACCACCAAATTTGAAAGTCAATCCAAGAAAATGTTGTGTGTGTGATGGTAAATTATTAGTCGCTGATCTTGTGTCATCAAATGAATATTTATATGTAGATTGAACAGATAACCCTACCATTTCAGAAAACCAAAAAGTTAGCCCTAATCCAGCATTTACAGTTCCGCCTCTAGCTTGTTCTCCATACCAGCTATAACCACCACCAAGATTGGCAGTTGGTTCTATCATTTTTGATTTAATCAAATTCATAAAGCTATATTTAACAACACCATCAAGGGCATAGTAGCTTAAATCTCCTGGATTTACAACTTCATATTCAGTATATTTTTCAGTTCTGTAATTTACAAATTTAGAAATTCTGTTTACCGAACCAGCAACACCAAAAATGAAATCATGTCCTACATTTTTTGTAACGCTAAAATAAGATACTGATGGAATAACATTCCAGTAATCTTTAGCATCAAAAAATTGAGAGAATTGATCTTTTACACTTGACGCAGCACTCACTCTGGTGTCAACAGCATTAGCACCAAAGCTAATTGCCCATGGATTATTACTATCTTGAGCTTGTGAACTAAGTCCAGCAAACATCAATATTGCAATAAAAATTTTGTTTAAATTTTTCATACTTTTTTATTTGGTTACAATGTGTTTATTTCGCAAAAGTAATAGGTTAAAAGTTATTTACAAAGTCTATGTTAAATAAATTCTAATTTTAAAGACTATTTTAAGTTAAATAATTCATTTTTAGCTTTTTTATTTCAGGATTATCTCTGAAATTTTTATTAAATCTAATTCGTTTTGGTATTTAAACCATTATCTATTAGCTTTTTTCATTATGAAATTGTCTAATTTTTGTGCTTTTATTTACTATTAGAAACGAAAAGTTATTTTATCATAAACTGATTGATGTCATAATAATTATTGAAATAAACTGTACTTTTGCAATCTTAATTCAATCTAAATAAGACTTGAAAACCACTATTGTTGATATTCCCAAAGGTAAAAGCGCCATAATTAGAGATTTTGATATTGAATTAATTCCTTTAAAACTCCTAGAAATGGGCTGTTTACCTGGCAACATCGTAGAACTGCTTCAAATTGCTCCGCTGGGTGATCCTTTATATTTGAATATTAATGGGGCACATCTTGCAATTCGTTTAGAAACAGCAAAAGAGATTGAAGTTGAAATGATTTAAGGCAAAAATATGAGCAAAAAAAACATCAATATTGCCTTAATCGGAAATCCTAATGTAGGAAAAACTTCTGTTTTTAACCAACTTACGGGACTTCATCAGCAAGTTGGAAATTACCCAGGAATTACGGTCGAAAAAAAACTTGGTTTTTGTGATTTGCCCAATAATATTAAAGCTAATGTACTTGATTTGCCAGGGACTTACAGCTTAAACGCCAGTTCTATTGATGAAAATGTTGTTATTGAATTGCTGTTAAATAAAAACGATAAGCTTTTTCCTGACGTTATTTTAGTCATTACTGAAATAGAAAATTTAAAACGTAATTTATTACTTTTTACCCAAATTAAAGATCTTGAAATTCCGACAATCTTAGTGATTAACATGATCGATAGAATGGAATATAAGGGAATTTCTCTAAACATTCCTTTGCTTGAAGACCAATTAAAAACTAAAATTGCCTTGGTAAGTTCAAGAAAAAACATAGGTTTTGAAGCATTAAAAAACTTAATTACGACTTACAAAAATATATCTATTGAACCCTGTTTAAATGCTTCGAGTATAGATGTAGATTATTTTTCTAAATTGCGAGCAACCTTTCCAAATCAATCTTTATACAAACTTTGGTTACTAATTACACAAGATGTCAATTTTGCAAATCTGAATAAAAAACAAATTGAAGAAACTTCTTTTGTAAAAAATAATTCAGAATTAAAACGTTTGCAACAAAAAGAAACTATCAAAAGATATCAATTCATCAATGAGACATTGAAACTCGGTCAAAAAATTGATACGGCGTTAGCAAAAGATTTTGGAAGCAAACTTGACAAAGTATTAACCCACAAATTTTGGGGTTATTTTATTTTCTTCGGGATTTTGTTTGTTATTTTTCAATCAATATTTGAATGGTCAAAAGTGCCGATGGACTTTATTGATAGTTCGTTTGCAAGTTTCGGTCAATTTGCAAAATCAACTTTGCCTCCAGGACCATTTACAAGTTTGATTTCTCAAGGAATTATCCCTGGAATTGGTGGAATTGTAATTTTCGTACCTCAAATCGCATTTCTGTTTTTGTTTATTTCTGTTTTAGAAGAAAGTGGCTACATGAGTCGTGTGGTTTTTTTGATGGATAAAATAATGCGGAAATTTGGACTTTCGGGCAAGAGCGTTGTTCCATTAATTTCGGGTACCGCCTGTGCAATTCCTGCAATTATGGCAACCCGTAATATCGAAAATTGGAAAGAACGATTGATTACAATTCTTGTAACGCCTTTCACTACTTGTTCTGCTCGATTGCCTGTTTATGCTATCATTATTGGGCTCGTTATTCCAGACCAACGGCTTTTTGGAGTTTTGAATTTACAAGGATTGACATTAATGTTGCTTTACCTGATTGGTTTCGGAACTGCAATTCTTTCGGCATGGATTTTAAATAGTGTTTTGAAATTAAAATGTAAAACGTTTTTTGTGGTAGAAATGCCCCATTACAAACTTCCGATGCTAAAGAATGTTGGCATCAATGTTCTAGAAAAAACAAGGTCTTTCGTTTTTGGTGCTGGAAAAATAATTCTTTCTATCTCCATCATTTTGTGGTTTATGGCATCTTACGGTCCGGATAAAGATTTCAATCTTGCAGCCGAAAAAATTGCAAAACAAAATTCAAATTCGACCATTTCTAAAACAGAACTCAATAATAAAATAGCTGCCTACAAACTCGAAAATTCGTATATCGGGATTATGGGGAAAGTTATTGAACCTGTGATTTCGCCTTTAGGTTATGATTGGAAAATAGGCATCGCCATCATCAGTTCGTTTGCGGCTAGAGAGGTTTTTGTTGGAACATTGGCAACCATTTATAGCGTTGGGAATAGCGATAACGAAGAAACCATTAAAAACAAAATGAACGCCGATGTAAATCCTGAAACTGGCAAAAAAACTTTTGGTTTTGCAACCGGAATTTCGTTGTTGTTGTTCTATGCTTTTGCCATGCAATGCGCCAGTACGATTGCCATCACTAAAAAAGAAACCAATTCTTGGAAATGGCCATTGCGGCAGTTGGTTTTCATGAGTAGTTTTGCCTATATCGTGGCATTAATTGCCTATCAAATTTTAAAATAAACTTATGATTCAAGAAATATTAGCCTTTACAACACTTGGTTTAGCCGTCTTTTTTCTGTTTAAAAAATTTATTTTCAAAAAGAAAAAATCAAAGAAATGTGGAGATGACTGTGCTTGTCATTGAACCTAAACTTCACCTAGATTTCATAAATACAACCAATAAATCATAATTCCCAATTCACAAACCCTATCTTTGCACAAATTACAATAAACATGAATAACAAAGAAGGCAATAGCAATAAAAAATCAGGACGAACCAACAGCGCGCGACCTAGTAGCAACAAGCCAAAGCCAGCTATGGCAAAGAGAGCACAAGGGCCAAAGAAAGTAAAACCGACTAAAGCTGTTGCTGTTGATGCTGCCAAAGTTGAAAAGAAACCCAATCAAGCTCCAAAAAGACCTAAAATAGCCGACGAAATCCGTCTTAATAAATACATCGCCAACTCTGGTGTTTGTTCTAGACGTGATGCTGATATTTACATCCAATCGGGTAATGTAAAAGTAAATGGTGTTCCGGTGGTCGAGATGGGCTATATGGTGAAACCGGGCGACGTGGTGAACTTTGACGGTGCCACATTAACTCCCGAGAAAAAAGAATATTTGCTATTGAACAAGCCCAAAAACTTCACAACTGCTGCTGACGAAAATGGCGAGTTTAGAAACGTAAACGAATTGGTTCGTGGGGCAACAAACGCCAAGATTCAAGCGGTAGGAAGAATGGACAAAAACACGACAGGTTTGCTTTTGTTTACGAACGATACCGATATGATTAGAAAATTTAGCTTGCCCAATCAAAAATCTTCAAAAATCTATCAGGTTTCTATTGATAAAAATTTAAAATTTGAAGACCTCGAAAAAATAGCCAAAGGTGTAACGCTCGATGGGCACCGTTTGTTTGTAGAAGAAATTAGTTACATCGAAAATGAACCCAAAACAGAAATTGGAATCAAGCTTAGAACTGCCAACGTTAAAGTAGTTCGTGCTATTTTTGAACATTTTAATTATGACGTGTTGCGCATTGACCGAGTGTCGTTTGCTGGATTAACCAAAAAGAATTTGCCACGAGGCAACTGGCGTTTCCTTACCGAACAAGAAATCATCAATTTGAAAAATATTAAATAATTCAAATATTATAATTTTGATTTTTCTGACATTAATTGTCAAAATCAATGGAGTAATAATTTAATAAAATGCTGTCAAATGTTTTTTGACAGCATTTTTTTTATTTCAGGATATTTCAAATCAAAAATTAAGCAGGTATAGCAATAATAATTTTGTTGTAGATGGCTATTTAAAGTTATGGGGTGGCTATTTGAACATTTGGGGAACGTATTCGAACTTTTGGGGTAGCTATTTGAACTTTCGGGGAACGTATTCGAACTTTTGGGGTAGCTATTTGAACTTTCGGGGAA
>CAIXNQ010000204.1 GCA_903920835.1 uncultured Bacteroidota bacterium
ATATTCCGCTATTTCTTGATAATCAAATACCAAATGCCGCTGAGCCGCTAAGATTAAAAATTCTCGTTCTTCTTCGCTTATTTTTGTATTACGCTTAATTTCATCAATCAATGAATTCGTCTTTAATTGATCCACCAGCATCGACAAATCGGGCTTTTCACCTTTTGGTTCGTATATCGGCGTATCGATCTTTTTCGTATATTCCAGCATTTCTTTAGATTTTGCATCATCCAGCAAATCCAGCAGTTCGCTAATTTCGCCACCAGCAAAACCCGTTACCGATACATCGAAACCGCTTTCCTCCAGCTTTTTCAGCTCTAAAGCCAGAATTTCGTTATCCCACTTGGCATTTATAGCGATTTTATTGTCAGCAATCACGTAAGCTGACTTTTGCTCATCGGTCAGGTGAGACAACTCAATTGTTGGAACCTCCTCAAGTCCCAAAAACTGAGCTGCCATCACCCGCCCATGACCCGCAATTATTCCGTTTACCCCATCCAGCAAAACAGGATTATTGAAGCCGAATTCTTTAATACTTGCCGCTATTTGAGCCACTTGCTCATTATCGTGAACACGACTATTTGTCGCAAAAAACATCAAATCCGAGGTTTTTTTGTATTGTAGTTTTAATTTCATTTGGTTTTTTTCCAATAAGTTGGTCGATTATTCCAGCACTTTGTCTTGACTTTTTCATAGCCTAAATTTTTCAAAGTCTTGTTGAACATCATGCTCATTTGCTTGCCTGCAAATTTTTGCCCGTTATAGTCGTACTCTTTAAAATGCCCAATCGCATCTGAAGTAAACGTATTTGCAATAATTAAATACCGTGGCGACGTTTCTTTAATCACATCCTGAATATGATCTATCGGATTTTGTATATGTTCAAAGTATTCTGAAGCAAAAATTAAATCTGTTTTTACCTTAGCATACCCGTCAATCACTTTGAAGTTGTGCTCATTACCCAAATCCGTAGCCATGTAATATTGACTTGTACCGGCAAGATTTGTGCCGATTACATCGCTATTCGGGAAAATCTCTTTTAATCCAGCCGTCGTATACCCAAAACCGCACCCTAAATCCAGCACAGTGTTAACATTTTTCATGTCAGCAACAATGCTATTGATAAATAACGATTTTGGGTTTTGAATTTCTTTTAGGTATTTTCTAGAATAAGTGATCCAGCATAACCATACGTCACAAAAATAAAACGGGTCTGCATATACCGAATAATCTGGATTACCGTCCGTCAATGATTTGTACCATCGATTTTCGAGAATCCGCATTTCTTTTAACTTTTCAGGAGGTACGTAATCACCCTTATGATTTTTGATTAAATCCAAAATAAGCTCGAAAGCCCTTTCAGGATCAATACTGCAATATGCGTTGCAGTTTGTAAGGTATTTTTTTAAAGAATTTTTCCCGATTTCGTCCAATATACTCATTTTATATTCTCCTGTATTGTAAAAAATTTAATTTTCTGGATTCTCGATGATATGAATTGGATTATTGTCGATCCAAATGTCTATGTTAATACCCATTTGCTTAACAAAATCCATTTTTGCCTTGCCCATCGTAAAAATGACGTTTTCTTTCCCGATCACCTTCCCGATAGAGTCTAACAAATCCTGATTTTGCTTTTCACCTGTGTGATGTGTCACGCAGTAAAGTTTGTCTTTTCTAAGTCTAACCAGCTCGATGAACACGTTCCAAAACTTAGGATCAGCAGAATAAGTATTGTGATAATCCAAAGCAAAAGTTAATTTACCTGCTTTTTTTTCTTTAATTTCTATAGATTCAGCACCAGCCGCATGAGCCGCTTGTCCTACTTGCACCGCTTTTTGTTTGGTATCAAACGGACCTTTTGATCCCCAATACCATCCGTCCGCTTTTTTATTTATCGGCATCATTCACCCCTTAAAAAATGTTGGCACATCTGGCAACGGCACATCTTCTGGCCATAACCCATGATAAATTAATTGAAATACAGTCTTTTTATGCGCCCTGTACCAAAAATCTTGTTTTTGTTCTTTTTCCAATTGTCCTTGATCGATCATCGTATGGCAAGAAAAGCATAAACTAGCAATTAAATTATCATCACATTTTATGCCACGTCCTTTGCCTCCCTGCCAATTACCGTGAGCCGCTACGATTGTTCCGTCATCTTTACCGCAATGCTGGCACGGAATTGCCCTAGCATTAGCTAAAAGCCTTTTGCTTCGCACGTACTCATGTTTAGGAAATCTCATACTTCAATTACCGATTCAGCTTGTGAACGAATCAAATCTGCGGTTTTTTTAATCATTTTCTCGTATTCCGATCTTGAAACTGACGATCTTTGTAAATCATGATATTCGTAAACTTCACGCATAGCTACGATTCCTGACCCATTTAAACCCATTTTTTTGGTTTTTTTATATCTATCAGCCGCTTCATACATACTTTTTTGCAAAATCTCTACATATGGCAACACCTCTGGACCAATTCCCGATAACGCCATCGTTTCTGCAATATTCATCATATCCACAATAGAACGCCAATCGTTAACCGTCCCTTGACCCG
>CAIXNQ010000205.1 GCA_903920835.1 uncultured Bacteroidota bacterium
TAGGGCATTCCAGAAACACGCAAATTGATATTGGTTTTTTGTTCAAACTTGTCAATTTTTGGAACTAAACTTTCAATAATAAAAGTCCGACGAATTTCAGAATTGACAATATTTTTTTTTAGATAGACAATCGACCGAATGCAGCTTGATTTTTTGTTATATAGAAGTCCGTCATAGAAAGGCAAATTCTGAAATAATTCGTTTTTCCGGTCAAGTAAATAGTTTGAATTAGAAATTTTACTTTGATCATTAAAAGGAACAAATTCAAAACGTTGAAAATCTTCGTTTTTTTGAAGTGTTTTTAAATCGCTCAGCGAAACGACTAAATCTACTTCTTTGCAGGATTTTAAACTATTCATTAACTCGTTCCAAGCAGCAAAATTTTCGGGAGCAAATAGTTTTTGGTCTTTAACACCAATAACGATAATGTTTCCTTCCTCGCCAAATTTGCTCAAGAACTCGTTATATTGCTTGTTAACCACATGATCTTTTGGCAACAAATTAGCCTCAGAATAGGTCATGCTTAGATTGTGCCACTGAAAACAAAGAAAGAGCGTTGTTGCTAGAATAACCAACAGAATTGTTATTCTATTTTTAAGAATAATTCGAGCAATTAGTTCCCAAAAACCAACTTTAAACGATTTTGTCATGTATTGAAATAAAAGACGGCAAAGGTAATCAAATCGGCTAAAGATAAAACCGATAAGTGTTAACAATAAACTAAAAAACAAGTCAAATAAGCTTATAGGCATTATTTTTAGGTTAATTTTTTTGGATTACAAGGAATTTGACATTTTTTTTTAATCTTTGTAACATCTTCGTCAATTTTAGAAAAGCTTCTGCATGAAAAACTATAAAAATTCTATTTTTTATTTCATCGTTACAGGTGGATTTACGGCTGTAATCTATTGGATAATTTCCAAAGGGAAAAATTTAGAAATTGGCAAACGCCTTTCAGAAACCGACACAACCAACAACCATTGGAATGATTTTATTACTTCAATGCAAACCAATTTACATCATCCGCTAGGAATATTGCTAGCACAAATAATCACAATTATAATTGTAGCTCGTTTTTTTGGTTGGTTGTTTCGCAAAATTGGTCAACCATCAGTAATTGGCGAAATTATTGCTGGAATTTTTCTCGGTCCGTCATTAATCGGAATGTACTTTCCCGAATTTTCATTGGCTTTGTTCCCAAAAGAATCTTTGGGAAATCTTCAATTTTTGAGTCAAATTGGGCTTATACTTTTTATGTTTGTTATCGGGATGGAACTCGATTTAAAAGTACTCCGCAACAGGGCTAACGAGGCTGTGGTCATTAGTCATGCAAGTATAATCATCCCGTTTTCTCTAGGAGTTGGTCTTGCTTATTTTGTTTATTATCGATTTGCTCCAGAAGGAATTGCTTTTTTGTCATTCGCTTTGTTTATGGGAATTGCAATGAGTATTACTGCATTTCCAGTTTTAGCAAGAATTGTTCAAGAGCGTGGCATTCATAAAACAAAACTTGGTGCGATTGTTATTACGTGTGCCGCCGCCGATGACATAACTGCTTGGTGCTTGCTCGCAGCAGTAATTGCTATCGTAAAAGCGGGTAGTTTTGTTAGTTCGCTATACGTAATTATGCTTGCTGCGGTTTATGTTTTGGCAATGCTATTTGTTGTAAAACCATTTCTGAAAAAAATAGGCGAGCTCTATGGAACCAAAGAAAAACTAACCAAACCAGTAGTTGCAATTTTCTTTTTGACTTTAATCATTTCGTCTTACTTAACAGAAATCATCGGGATTCATGCACTTTTTGGAGCATTTATGACAGGAGTAATCATGCCCGATATTTCAAAGTTTAGATCTATAATCATTGAAAAAGTTGAAGACGTTTCTATTATTATGCTGCTTCCGTTGTTCTTTGTTTTTACTGGACTACGCACACAAATAGGATTAATAAACGATGTTTATCTCTGGAAGGTAACAGGATTTATTATTTTGGTTGCAGTAGCCGGAAAATTCTTCGGAAGTGCTTTGGCAGCCAAATACGTGGGTCAAAATTGGCGCGATAGTTTTACCATTGGTGCGCTAATGAATACGCGAGGCTTGATGGAATTAGTGGTGCTAAACATTGGTTTGGATTTAAAAGTGTTAACTCCAGAAGTTTTTACAATGATGGTCATCATGGCGCTAGTGACAACTTTTATGACGGGACCTGCACTAGATTTAATTAATTTTATTTTTAAAACTAAAGATACTACAACTACCGAAGTTGAACTAAATGACAATAAATTTAATATATTGATTTCATTTGGCAACAACGAAAAAGGCAGGTCTCTCTTGAGACTCGCAAATAGTTTTGTGAAAAGACAAAAAGACGCTTCGACCATAACCGCAATGCACTTGACGCTTAGCGATGAAATGCACTCATATAATGTAGAAGAATATGAAAAAGAACGTTTCTCGCCAATTCTTGAAGAATCAAAAGTATTAAAACAAGAACTGACAACGATTTTTAAAGCAACAGTTGATATTGAAACCAATATTGCAGATTTAGCCAACACTGGCGAATATGACTTGCTTTTGGTAGGTTTAGGAAAATCAATTTTTGAAGGAACTTTGCTCGGAAAAGTGCTTGGTTTCACCTCAAGAATCATTAACCCAGACCGGTTGATTGATAAATTTACGGGCAAAGAAGGCTTGTTTGAAAACTCGCCGTTTGATGAAAGAACCCGACAAATTATTTCTAAAACTAAAAAACCGCTTGGGATTTTGATTGACAAAGAACTGCTAAAAGTGGCTAATGTTTTTGTGCCTATTTTTTCTTCAGAAGATTCGTTTTTGATGGATTATGCACAAAAATTAATCTTTAACAACAACAGTTCCATAACGCTTTTAGACAATAACAATCTTGCCAAAACAAATTTTGTGATTGAAAGTTCCATCTATTCACTCGAAAACAAACACCCAGAAAACATTCATTTGATGGACGAACGAATCATTAAAAAAGAATTTCTTGAACAACAAGACTTGATTTTAATTAGCCTAGAAAGTTGGAAAAAACTAGTTGATTCTCAAAGCGAATGGTTGAGCAGCATTCCGTCGGTGTTGATTATTAAACCTTAGTTTCTTCTGAAGATTTTTTGAAAAGTTTCAAGTTTCAAGATAAAAGCGAATTAAACACTGTTTGATTCTTTTTTTTATTAATCAATCTGTCTTTAAATATTAATTTCCTAATGATATTTTACTCCTGAAGTCTGCAAAGAACAATTCCCTAATGGTATTTTGATCTTGGAGTTTCCAAAGGACAATCTCCAAGTGGTATTGACTACCAAAAAGTGTTGGTAAAACATCGTGTTTTGAAGTCAAAAAAAATAAAATGAAAAAAGATGCTATTTTGGGTGCCTATTTTTTTAAAACCCCTCAGGTTTGCGTCTGCTTTGTTTAATTTCAGAATGGGTTTTCTTGTCTTTCAGGCGTTTTTTGATTACAGATTTCGGAACTTTTGTAGCTTTTCTAATGGTTTGAATTGCCAAACCAGCGGCTATTAAATCAAAAAAACGTTTACTAACAATAGATTTATTTCTGAGTTGGCTTCGGTCGGTATCGCAACTCAAAATCAATTGTTCTTCTGTCGTTAATCGGGTTGCGAGTTTGGTTTTCAATAAATCTTTTTCGTCATCCGTCAACGCTTTTGAATGTTTAATATCAAAATTAAGCACCACTTTTGACGCAACTTTGTTCACGTTTTGGCCGCCTGCACCGCTACTTCTAACGGCTTTGAATTTCAGTTCAGCAAATAATATTTCGGCGTTCATTACAGCGGTTGGTGATTGGGTTTCAACAAATCGTTTACGGTCTTGACAGGGTTAAACGTGATGATCGGCACTTGCACAAAAACCGTGATCCATAATGCCATACCACCGTTCCAAAGACCTGGAAGCTCATATCCTTTTAGTGGTTTCCCGTTATGATTTTTATCTACAATAAATCCAGTGCTGTGGTCAACAAATTGTGTTAAATCAAAACGATTGCCTTTATAATTTTTAAGTCCGCAAACCAAGTCAACGGGGTTAAAATGTGTGGCTTGATTTAATATGTTTTGCTGGCTTGAATTGTGCATATCTACCTGCGTACTTTCAATGATTTGTAAAGATAAATTTCCTTTTTTGTCTGCAACCCAAAAGGGTCCTCCGCCCGGTTCTCCTTCATTGATAACCATTCCACAAACCCTGATGGGTCGGTCAAGAAGTTCTTTGAGGTAGCTAACTTTGTTTTCTAGAGTATATTTTTTGTAAGCATCAACAATTTGAATATTTAGTTTAGTAGAAGCAAATGCAATGATTTCATTCAAATCAGTTTCGTTTGCAATGCCAGATTCAATCTGAATTAAAAAACTAAAAATTTGTTCTTGAAGTTGAATTAAATAGCCTGCCAAAGCTTTTTTGTATAAAGCAATTTGCTCAATATGATTTTGAATTACGTTGTCAATATTTTTAACAAAAACAATGTCTGCATCAAGTTGGTTGAGATTGTCAATCAAAGCTCCGTGACCGCCGGGGCGAAACATTAATTTGCCATTTTCGTCTCGAAACGGTTTGTTTTCTATACTGACAGCTATAGTGTCTGTGGCTTTGTTTTGATAAGAAAAATTAATGTTAATGGTGGCGTCAAACTGTTGTTCAACCTCTTGTTTTTTATCTAAAACTATCGATTCAAAAAGCATTTTATGATTTTCTGAAACCGTAAAATGAAGGTTTGAAACTTTGTTTGATGCGGCATAGTGCATACATTCCATTAAATGTTCTTCGACTGGAGTTGCAGTATGTGCTTTGTATTTATGAAAAGGTAAAATGCCTTTGGGTTTATTGGCATAATCAAAATAATCGGGCTGAATTAATGTTTTTACAAACCAATAAATCTGCTTGTCTTTAGACCAAGATTTAGCATCTGGAAATTCTTCAATAATGCAATCTCTAACAGCTTCAAAAAAAGGAAATTTTTCGATCCCAGCTAAGAAAATTCGCAAATTATCGGCTTTCTTCCGATTGATATAAGCGTTTACTGATTCTGTTTCTGCTTTGAAATCATTTAAATACTCGCTCAAGAATTTAAACATTCTGCTTGCTGCGCCACTGGCTGGAACGAATTTTTTAAGTTTGTAACCATCTTTTTTAGCATCGAAATAAGTTGAAAAAAAACTAAAATCTTCATCAGAAAAAGGCAGAATTCCATCGTTTAAAATAGCGGGTCGGTCGAGTGCCGATTTTCTAATACCTTTATTGAAAATGACGAGTTGTTTGTCAATATTTTCAATAGAAACATTGTGATTAATGATTTGAATGAAATCTTGCGAACCAAAACCAAGCTGTGTTGCTTTAACAAAATCTTCAACAATTTTAGTTGTTTTTAATAGTCTTTCTTCTTCGTTCCCAGAAATTAATATATAGGGTTTGTTATGTTGAATTAAACTATTTTCAATATTATCTACAGGTGCTGAAGGATCTTCTAGGTTAATTAAAAAAAACAAATCATAATTCTTTGCGATTGTTTCTAGAATCTGATTTTCTGCTTTTTCTTCAAAATAAATTTCTTTAAATTCTGGTTTTAAAGAAGTCGTAAACTGTGACGAAAGTTGCTTGGCCAGCTTTGATTTTTCTATGCTATCAGCTCCAACCAAAACAATTTTTAGTGAACAAGTTGGGTTTTGTGTAAAGTTTTGTTCCATGCGATATAGCCAAATACAGCGATTATTGTAAAAATTAAATATTGAATACTTGTTAAAGCTAATCCTTTGATAAAAAACATCGGAATCGAAATTAAATTACCAACAATCCAAAAAAGCCAGTTTTCAATTTTGCGTTTTGCCATTAGCCACATTCCAACAAAGAAAATACTCGTCACTAAAGTATCTACAACCGATATCCAAAGCGTAAATTTATTAAAAAATAAATAAACTGCAACAACAAACACGATGCTAGTTAAAAAAAGAAATCCACAATACTTTTTTTCGACCAAATTACAAGTCGATATTGGATAAGCGTCAATTGTTCCTTTTTTTCTTGTCCAAACAAACCAACCGTAGAAGCCCATAATTACATAATATCCATTAATCATCATATCTCCCAATAATTTACATTCCCAAAACAAATAAACATAAATTACCGTATTGATAATCCCTGTTGGAAAAACCAAAACAGAATCATTCTTTGCCAACCAAACGCTCAGTAAACCAAAGAAAATCGCAGTCAATTCTAGAACTATGTCAATATGGGTGTAGCTTTTATAGGGCGAAAATAACAAATCAAACATTAATCATCATCAATAAAATGAAACACAAAGAACGCAAAGATTTATTGAAAAAAATTTGTTTGGATATTAATATTAATTGCTTTTTTAAAATATTCTCTATATTGATTATTTTTATAAGCAACTGTTTTAGGATTTTGTGTAATCTAAAATAATGAAAGTAATATCGAAATCTGTCTTGAAGTGACAAAAGTCTTAACAATAAATTCATTGTTGGCTTTGCAAGCCTAACGAAACCCTGGCTGTTAGCAGTAGTTTTTTTAGTCTGACGTGTCGTTCCAACTTTTGAGAAACCATTTTCCATTTAGTTTTTCAAAAAAGAAATCTGTGCATATTCCATTGTCATAACCTCTAATTTCAATTACTGTTTTGTTTCCGTTAGTTTTTATTTTTTGGTTGTATTTGTCATATGCTCTTGTCAAAGCATTTTTTGGATATTCAAAGTCAAGTTTTGTATATTCTGTTTTCGATATCGTCTTTTCAATTGACTCAAGCGTATTATTCTTGTCAACCTCCATCACCTTTAGCGGAAATTTTACACGACTAACCTGAAAAATGGAATCTTTACTAAAATAATCAAGGAAAACCTTGAAATCATTATCAACATTTTCCGGAATCTTAATTTCAACGATTTCTTTTTTACTTTCTGTTGGCTTTTCTGTTTCCACTTTTTGAGTTTCAGGCTTGCATCCTAAAAAAGCTAAAGCTAGAATTAGATATAGATACTTCCTTGATGTTTTCATGTGGTAAAAGATTTTTGGTAACTACCTTATAAACTGATAAAACTACCGCTTTTTGTTCCAAATCGGCATGTTATACGCATGTTTTGTTTCGCATTATTTATTTCCCAAATATATTCAAAAATCTAACATACCTCAATCTCATCATTCATTTATCCACTGTTATTGGTTTTTGAGGTTTTGAAATTCAATCGTTACTTTCTTCTTGTTGGTTTACGCTATTTATTAAAATGATTCATCTATTTGTTTTTAATTTCTGATGTTAAATAACAAATATCACAATCTGAAATCAAATATAAAAAAATTTAACTTTGGTTATTAATAGATAAGTTATTAATGATTCTATTCTAGAATATTGCCAATAAAGTTTTAGCTATTGTCGCTGTTGTTTTGCCATTGTGCGCAGGCGCACTGTTATAAAAAACTGACAGCAAGAACCAAAACACCGACAGCA
>CAIXNQ010000206.1 GCA_903920835.1 uncultured Bacteroidota bacterium
AGCTTGCTTTGATAAATCATCATAGATAATCAAAGCTGGGCGACCTGAGTCACGGAAATATTCTCCAATTGCTGCACCAGCAAATGGAGCATAAACTTGCATTGGAGCTGGATCAGAAGCATTAGCGGCAACAATTACTGTATAAGCCATTGCACCTTTTTCTTCTAATGTTTTAGCAATTCCTGCAACTGTAGAAGCTTTTTGCCCTACTGCAACATAGATACAAAATACTGGCTTACCAGCATCATAAAATTCTTTTTGATTCAAAATAGTGTCAATACACACGGTTGTTTTACCAGTTTGACGATCACCAATAACCAACTCACGTTGACCTCTACCTACAGGAATCATCGCATCGATAGATTTGATACCTGTTTGTAATGGTTCTGTTACCGGTTGACGGAATATAACTCCAGGAGCTTTACGTTCCAATGGCATTTCATATAAGTCTCCACCAATTGGTCCTTTACCATCGATTGGCTCACCTAGTGTGTTAACCACACGTCCAACGATTTGTTCACCAACTTTTAAAGAAGCAATACGTTGCGTTCTTTTTACCGTAGAACCTTCTCTAATTCCTGTGGATGGGCCTAATAATACAACCCCAACATTATCTTCTTCTAAGTTCAATACGATAGCTTCCAATCCGTTTTCAAATTGAACTAATTCTCCATATTGTGCTTTGGATAAACCATAAACACGAGCGATACCATCACCCACTTGAAGAACAGTTCCTACTTCTTCTAACGTAGCTCCAGATTGAAATCCTTCTACTTGTTTTTTTAATATTGCTGAAATCTCAGCAGCTTTAATTTCTGCCATTGTCTGTATATTTAATGGTAATTAATTACTAAACTCTCTCTTTAATTCTTGCAATCTGTTAGCAACAGAGGCATTATATTGTTTATCACCGATTCTTAAAATAAATCCTCCGATTATTGAAGGGTCTACAATGTTTTCGATAGTTATTTTTTTATTGGAAATGGTTGCTACTTTTGCTAATACTTTACTTTCTAATTCTGCATTCATTGGAAAAGCGGTAGTTACTTTTGCAACTTCAACTCCATTTAAAACATCATATTGAGCATTGTATTGTTTGGAAATATCAGCTAATATTTCAAATCTCTTGTTTTCTTGAAGCAATCTGAATAGTGACTTTGTCTCTGACTGAACAGAAGTAAATACCTCTGACAATGCGCCCATTTTAACCTCAGTAGAAATAATTGGACTTGATAAAAAATCGCTTAACTCTGCACTTCCATTTATAGAAGTAGCAATAGACAACATATCCTCATTTACTTTTAATGAGTTACTGTTTGAAACAGCTGTTTCCAAAATGGCTTTAGCGTATCTAATCGCAGCTCTTGACATAACGATTAATTTAATTTTACATCACCCAACATCTTCTCAACCATTTTGGTTTGAGCTTCCTTGTTAGATAATTCGTCTTTTAATAATTTTTCAGCGATTTCTAAAGATAATGTTGAAACTTGCGCTTTCAACTCAGCCATTGCAGCATTTTTTTCGCTTTCGATAGATGCTTTAGCCTGTTCAATCATTTTCTGACCAGCTACTTGTGCCTCTGTTTTTGCATCATTTATCATTTTTTC
>CAIXNQ010000207.1 GCA_903920835.1 uncultured Bacteroidota bacterium
ATGTTACGGAGTGAAGACGTTTCCGCACTTGGGACACTTCACGGTCGCCGCCTTCTTGGCCAACGCGCCACCCTTGGCGAAGGGATTGGTGCCCTTCTTGGGGACGACCGCACCCTTCTTCGGAGGGAACTTGGTGTCGGGAAACTTCTTCTCGACCTTGTCGGTCTTCTTCGTCGGCTTGGCATTTGACCCAAACAAAATTTTCATCTGTTTTTAGAACATATTTTCCTTTGAGGTCGATATGAATTACTAAAGCCCCAATGTCTTTTGTTAAAAGCATATTGCTGCCGCCGCCAAGAATGAATTTTTCTTCGGATTTGTAATTGCTTAAAACAAATTTTAGCTCCTCAATGGTTTTAACAGAAATAAAATGTTTTGCTTTTGCCTCAATGCCAAAAGTATTGTGTTTTTTTAAAGAAAAGTTTTCTTGAATCTGCATTAATCTTCGGTTTCTAAAGCTCTAAATAAAAAATCATTGAGCGGTTTTAAAGCACTGAACTTTTCAGCAATAACATCATCAAAATTTGGATTAGTAAAAAGATTTTCGTCAATTTTTTCTGAAGCAGTATAACTTTTGAGTTTTAAAAATTCGATTGCTACATGATTTGGATCAAAATCTTTTGGTGCTTTTTTGAGCCTATTTTCCTCGGATTTATCAATGTCTTTGAAGCTTTTTTTAAACTTTTTATCATTTAAAATTGCTTCTAAATCTTCGGGAAAAAAAGCTATTTCTTTCCGGATTTTTTTCAGTTCGCGAGGTTCTGGACACCAAACGCCGCCAGCAATAAAGCAATTTCCTTTTTCGTAATGAATATAATAACCTGGACTGTTTTTCTGTTTTCTATTTTGCGAAAACCACAATCCCATATTTGTTTTATAAGGCGATTTGTCTTTAGAAAAACGAATGTCACGATTGATTCTAAACAGACAATTTTTCGCTTCAAGCGGTGCTAATGTTCCATCAATTTGCTTCATTTTTGTTAGAACGCTATTGGCAAAAGCGTTATAGTCTTTTTTATATTGGTCATACCGTTTTTTGTTGGCATGCATCCATTCGGTGTTATTATTTGCAATTAAATCAGATAGAAATTGAAGTGCTTCTGTTGTAATCATCTTTAAATCTTATTTTTTGTTCAGATTGTTTAGTCTGCAAATATAGTGATTTTGAATGGCTAGAAACAGCTAGGTTTTCTATAAACCAAATAATTTATAACTCTGTTGTGTAGATTTTACGATTGCTTCAGTTCGCTCTAAATGGGTGTCTGAAATAAAAATTTGTCCAAATTCATCGGCATTTACCATCGAAACAATTTTGGTTACTCTGCTTTCATCAAGTTTGTCAAAAATGTCATCGAGAAGCAAAATTGGTTTTTCGCCACTTTGTTTTTTTACAAATTCAAACTGAGCTAGTTTTAGCGCAATTAAAAAAGATTTTTGTTGTCCTTGTGAGCCAAATTTTTTTATAGGGAAATGATTAATTTCAAACAACAAATCATCTTTATGAATCCCGACCGAAGTATATTGCAAAACCCGGTCTTTATTGATGTTTTCTTCAAGTAAAGAGAGCAAGTTTTTAGAATTCAATTGACTTTCATAAACCATCTGAACAGTTTCGTTTGAATCTGTAATTATTTGATGGTGTTTGTTAAAAACCGGAAAAAAATCAGCAATGAATTGTGACCGTTTGAAGTGAATTTTTTGCCCTAAATTTGATAATTGTTCGTCATAAATTGAAATCGTATCTGTTTCAAAAATATGATTTAGTGCAAAATATTTGAGTAGCGCATTTCTTTGACTCAGTATTTTTTGATATTGAATAATTTCTAAAAGATAATTTTTGTCAAGCTGAGATAGAACATTGTCAACAAACCTTCTACGCGTTTCGCTTCCTTCAACAATCAAGTCATTATCGGCTGGCGAAATTATGACTAACGGAATAAAACCAATGTGATCTGAAAACTTTTCATAAGCTTTGCCGTTTCGTTTCAAGATTTTTTTTTGTCCTTTTTTTAAGCTGCAAACAATTTGTTCTGTTTGCTCAGATTTTTCAAAAGTGCCGTCAATTACAAAAAACTCTTCGTCATGTTTGATATTTTGAATCGCAATCGGGTTAAAATAGCTTTTGCTATTCGCCAAATGATAGATTGCATCGAGAATATTAGTCTTACCTACGCCGTTTTTGCCCACAAAACAATTAATCTTAGCATCAAACTCGAAAGTTTTGTCTGAAAAGTTCTTATAATTGAATAAAGAAATTGTTTTTAAGTACATGAAAAGGCTTGCTGATATTGAGAACTTTGCTTTTTATAAATAGCAAAAATTTTTCGGTTGCAAATTATTGAAAAATATCGACACAAATGGCTTTTAATTTTGAATAAAAATTTTATTTTTGCACCTCACTAATTTAAAATAAATGGCAACTTACAATAAAAGAGGTTATAGAACTCCAAAAGAAAAAGAAGAACAACCAGAAGCAACTAATTTTGCTGAAGAATCAACTGTAGATACTTCAGAGAGTACCACCGCTGAGGTTTTTTCTAAATTAGACGAAGGTTCAAATAAAATTGAACATTGGGTTGAAAAAAATCAAAAAGTAATTTTTGGATTGGTTGGAGCTATTGCCTTATCAACTGTTGGCTATTTAATGTACAACAAATTTATTGTTGAACCTAAAGAAGACAAAGCTGCCAATGAAATGTTTCAAGCGCAACAATTTTTCAAACAAGCGTTAGATGCCACTGATGTTAAAAAATCAGATTCTCTTTTTAAACTATCACTTAACGGAAAAGACGGGAAATCAGGATTCATTAGTTTGTCAAGCGAATATTCAGGAACTGACGCTGCTAATCTATCAAACTATTTTATTGGAATAGCTATGCTAAATACTGGAAAATATGCTGAAGCAATTAACTATTTAGAAAAATTTTCCTCAAAAGACAAATTCTTAAAAGCTCTTGCAGTTGGCGCAATTGGCGATGCTTATTCTGAGCAAAATAAATCAACAGATGCATTAGAATATTACCTTAAAGCATCAGAAGTTAATAAAAATGATTTGACAACACCTCGTTTTTTATTGAAAGCAGGTCAAACTGCAATGGTTTTGGGTAAAAAAGCAGATGCATTAAAATATTTCACAACTATAAAGGAAGATTATGAATCATCTCAAGAAGCATCAACTATTGATGGCTTGATTGGTCGAGTGCAATAAACTGCAATATAAAAGCAGTAACCACGCAGTTGTATAGCTGGTTTTAAAAATTAGTTCAATTAATTTAAAATTCTCATTATGGCAACAGCAAATAAAAATTTATCGAATTACGACAAAAATACAATCCCAAACGCGAAAAATTATCGGTTTGGGATTCTTGTTTCAGAATGGAACGAAACCATAACCGAAGGACTTTATAAAGGAGTTATAGAAGCACTTACAGACTGTGGAGCTTTGCACAAAAACATCATTAGATGGAATGTTCCAGGAAGTTTTGAATTGGTTTATAGTGCTAAAAAAATGATTGAAACTCAAAGACCTGATGTTGTCATCACTATTGGTAGCGTAATAAAAGGAGAAACTCAACATTTCGATTTTGTTTGCCAAGGCGTAACACAAGGAGTTAAAGACTTGAATGTCGCTTATGATGTTCCTGTTATTTTTTGTGTCTTGACCGACAATAACGAACAACAATCCATAGACAGAAGTGGCGGAATTCATGGCAACAAAGGCACCGAAGCAGCCATAGCTGCTATTAAAATGGCATTTTTGCGTCAGCAAGCTAATGGTTATCAATTTTTGAGCGACCCTGTACATTAATAACCATAGATGACCTAAAATCATTTTCATATGGGTACTCCCAGCTATG
>CAIXNQ010000208.1 GCA_903920835.1 uncultured Bacteroidota bacterium
AGCTGAATACCATTTTACTGCTGTTCCTGTGGCTACTAAACTTGAAACTGTTGAACCTGTACAGAATGTTTGTGCTGATGCTGTTGGTGCTGCTGTAGTATTTACAGTAATACTCATTGATGCTGTAGTTGCACATTGTCCTGTTGCTGGGGTAAAGGTATAAGTCGTAGTCGTTGTATTGTTCAACGCTGGTGACCATGTTCCTGTAATACTATTTGTTGAAGTCGTTGGCAAAGCAGCTAAAGTTGCTCCTGAACATATCGCTGCTACTTGTGTGAATGTTGGTGTAGTTGCTGAATTCACTGTTACAGCAACGGCAGTTCTTGTACTTTCACATGTATTTAATGTTTGTGAAGCATAATAAGTTCCAGTTGCTAAAGCTACAGTTCCTGCTAAGGCTGTTCCTCCTGTTGCAGCTGAATACCATTTGATTGCTGTTCCTGTGGCTATTAAACTTGAAACTGTTGCACCTGTACAGAATGTTTGTGCTGATGCTGTTGGTGCTGCTGTAGTATTTACAGTAATACTCATTGTTGCTGTAGTTGCACATTGTCCTGTTGCTGGGGTAAACGTATAAGTCGTAGTCGCTGTATTGTTCAACGCTGGTGACCACACTCCCGTAATACTATTGTTCGATGTCGTTGGCAATGCTGACAAACTTGCTCCTGAACAAATTGGACTTACAGATGTAAAGGTTGGCGTAACATTTGGATTCACCGTGATGGTAGCAGTTGTTGACATGCCTGAACATCCGTTAGCTATTGGTATAATTGTAAAAGTAACTGTAATAGGCACAGTCGTAGTATTTGTTAATACACCACTAATAGATCCATTACCACTTGAAGCAATTCCAGATACGGTTGAAATATTATCTCTTGTCCAATTAAATACAGTTCCTGTTACATTACCTGTAAATACAATTGTGTTTATTGATCTTCCCGAACATACAGTTTGAGAAGATGTTGTAGTCACAGCAGTTGGAATAGGATTTACAGTGATTGTAAATGTTTTTGGTGTTCCATTACAAGCAGCCGCACCAGCATTATATGAAATTGTAACGATACCATCGCCAGATCTAACCCCTGAAGTAGTGTTACTATTGGTAACTCCCCCAAGATATGAGGAACCACCACCTGCACTATTGCCAGCACCACCGCCATAATAGCCACCGCCACCGCCTGGTAAGGTATTGCTTGAACAAGAATAGCCTCCTTGACCAAGTGTTCCATTCATAGTGATATCTCCTGAACAACACGTTGAGCATCCTGTTGAACCTCCTAAAGTTTGTGTTCCTCCTGTACCATCATAATTAACTAGTGCTGTTCCAGCTCCTCCGATAAGTCCGCCACCCGCTCCTCCTGTAGCACCATTGCAACAAGCACCTCCGCCACCTCCAGCAACAATAATTCTATCAGTAAGTGTTGCTCCTCCAATTCTAACATCAGAAGCACCGCCGCCGCCGCCTCTATAATTTGATGAATTAGTACCAAAAGCATTTCCTCCTCCATTAAAACCTCCTCCTGTAATAGTTCCAGTGCTCGAAGTTCCTGCTCCTCCAACATAGACATATATTGTTTGACCAGGTGTTACTGCTCTTTCGCCATAGGCATTACCTCCAAGACCACCGTAGCCAATACTTCCTGAATATAACCCTTCACCTCCTTGAGCACCAGAAGCATCTATATGAATTGAAGTAACACCAGCAGGGACTGTCCAGGTTTGAACATCTCCAGTATAATTAAATGTTTGTGTGCCTGCTGTCACTCCTCCTCCTAATGTATTTGTAGGAGTTACAGATATGGTTGCAACTATCGGACTATTAGTTGTATTTATTGGTGAAAAAGACCCTATTGTCCCAGTTCCATTTGCTGCTAAACCAATAGAAGTATTATTATTTACCCAACTAAATTGTGTTGTTGGGTCGGGACTTGTAAAGCTAATGGTAGATGTAGGGACACCATTACAAGCCAAAACATTTGAAATATTATTGACTGTAAATGCCGAAACAGTTACTGTTACCGACGTTCTTGTACTCTCGCAAGCATTCAAGGTTTGCGAAGCATAATAAGTTCCAGTTGTTAATGTATTACTACTAGATAAAGCACTTCCTCCCGTAACAGTATCATACCATTGAATAACAGTGCCTGTAGCAGCTAAATCAGCAACTGTAGCAGCATTACAAAAAGTTTGTGGTGAAGAAACTAAAGGAGCAGGAGTATTAATAAAATTGATTGTAATGCTATTACTAGTAGCGGTTGTTCCTGAGTAACAAAAATCATTACTAGTTAAAATACATACTATTACATCGTTGTTTACTAATGATGAATCTGTATAACTAACTCCTGTACCTACATTAACATTATTTTTTTTCCATTGATAAGTTGGTGCATTCCCACCATTAGTAGGAGTTGCTGTGAATGTTACACTTGAATTCGGACAAATTGTTGTTGTTGATGAAGAAATGCTGATCGATGGAGCTGAGACTGTATTGCCAATAATTAAATTTTGTGCACAGAAACTTTGATCAGCATAATATCCTCCAGTTGCCCCAACAAAACCAAAATTAACAACAGAGTTTCCATTAAATATTGTGTTTACAATATCTTCACTATACGTGAATAGCATAGTGCCATTTCTATAAAGAACTAATGAATTATTACTTGCAGTCCATACCATTCTAATAATGTTAGTACTTCCATCACCTAAAGCAGGACTAATTGGGAAGGGTCCAATTAATGGATTGCCTTGTTTGTTTTTAACTAAAGTAATGTGACTTGAATCAAAATCATTAAAAAATGGGGGAGAACTATTATAAATATCAAATTCTACAGCTAAAGAATTAGTAAATAATCCATGAGGATTCTCATAGCCATAATATCCCAAATCACTACCTGCATCGGTAGCATAAACATTATTTCCGTCTTGTTGTAAAACAAAAACCATTCCATCAGCACCACCGTTTTGAGTAGTTGTAAAGGTAAAATCGAAATCATTGGTCAAATTAATAGCAGTTTGATGCCACGCCATACCTGTTTCATAACTATTTGAAACATCGGTAAGTTTAATACAACTCGAATTAAATGACGCGGTACCATAAACATTAAATGCTGTATTGTTTAATGTTGAACTACCACTACCACCATTAACAACTATAGTCATAGTTGCTGCAGTTGCACATTGACCTGTTGTTGGTGTAAACGTATAAGTTGTTGTAATTGTATTATTTAATTGGGGCGACCATGTTCCTGTTATACCATTATTCGATGTTGTTGGCAATGCCGATAAACTAACTCCTGAACAAATTGGTGCAACTGGCGTGAATGTTGGAGTTACTGGAACACAATAAGTAAACCCTGCTAGTGTTGCTGTACCACTTGAAGTAGTAACACTTACACTGCCACTTGCGCCACTACTTACTATCGCAGTGATGGTAGTGGCATTTACCACTGTAAAAGAAGTAGCGGCTGTACCACCGAAACTTACTGCCGTAGCACCTGTAAAGTTGGTGCCTGTGATAGTGACTGTTGTGCCAGTGGCTGCAGTTGTGGGGGTGAATGAAGTGAGTGTGGGAGTAGCTATTGCACCGCAATTCAATACTAACCAGTAATTAAAATCTTTGCCTGTTTCTTGTGAAAAGTTAATTGCATTGATTGGCATGGCATTACCAAATGACAAACCTGTGTAATAAACAGTTTTAGTAGTAGAGGTGGTGTATCCAGTATGTTCGCCATCTGTGTTGTAGATCGCCATAATCCAATAATCGCCCGGTGTGATGGTAATTCCCGAAGGAACGGGAAGATTTAGTGTGCCTGTAGTTACAGTACCTTGACTTGACGTAGCCACTAAATTACCCGGCACACCCCCATTGTCTTGATATAAGGCCATTTGAACCCCAGCACCAGTTCCTCTACCGTCAAGTGATAAGCTAGCTAATGTTCCGCTATCCGAAACGGTAAATTTTGTGCCTAATATATAATCGCTTAAAAAATATGCATTTGAAAACATGGTTGTATAATTGCCCGTTAAACAACTTCCATTAGATGTTGAAGAAAATACGAAGCCCCCTAAACTAGCAACGCCGCTTGGCGTTGTAACACTCACAGCTCCGCTTGTTCCACTACTTACTATCGCAGTGATGGTAGTGGCATTTACCACTGTAAAAGAAGTAGCGGATGTACCACCGAAACTTACTGCCGTAGTGCCTGTGAAGTTGGAACCCGTAATAGTTACAGTTGCACCAGAAGCAGCTGTAGTTGGAGTGAATGATGTAATTGTTGGTGTCGTACATGGCGATGCAATTGCAACCATAAAATTACCTTCGCCATAAGGTCCATTTCCGACGCTTATTGTTGACGTAACGGTGTTACTAACTGTATTTATTACACAAACATTGTTCGTGTCATAACAAGTTAAATACAACGTGTTGCCATCGGGAGTGATGCTCAATCCACCTCTCGAAAGCCCTTGTCCTGTCGCAATAGTTGAGGTGACCGTATTGGTAGTAGTATCAAAAATAGCAACCGAGCTTAATCCAGCAGCAGCTGTAGCAACATACAATTTATTCCCATCCGGACTCACCTTTAAACCACCTGTCAATGCAACGCCCATGGCAATTGTATTAACAACCAAATCGGTTGCCGTACTAATAACGATTAGATTATTATTTGACTGATTGCTCACAAATAATTTGCTGCCATCAGGACTTAAAGCGACGCCATTTGGCAAACCAAATGAGCCAGTTATGGTGGTGGTTACTGTATTGCTATTGGTGTCAATTACAGATACTGAATTGCCAAAAAAGTTTGTCACATACACTTTGCTTCCATCGAGGCTGGCAATGATCCTATCAGGGTAATTACCAACGCTGATGGTGGCTGTTACTATATTCGTTGACGTATCAATTACGCTGACAGTGTTGGTGCCTGTGTTGGTGACATATACTTTGCTGCCATTGGGTGTTACACAAATTCCTTGTGCATAAGACCCAATAGCTACTGTGGCCGTTACGGTATTGGTTACGGTTCTAATTACACTCACGCTTGACGCCCCTCCGCAAACATACACCTTGCTGTTATCTGGGCTAACCGCAACGCCTTGTGGCGTTCCCGCCAATGGAATGGTAGCAGTTACTGCATTGTTTGACGTATTTATGACACTTACTGTATTGCTTGTGCCATTGGGCACATAGGCATAAGGAGTAGAACTACCACCATTAACAACAATAGTCATAGTTGCTGTAGTAGCACATTGACCTGTTGATGGTGTAAACGTATAGGTTGTTGTACTTGTATTATTTAATTGGGGCGACCACGTTCCTGTAATACCATTATTCGATATAGTTGGCAATGCTGGTAAACTTGTGCCTGAACATATCGCTGCTACTTGCGTGAACGCTGGCGTTATATTTGGATTTACTATAACCGTTGCGGTCCCTTGGATACTTGTAGCACTTAAATTATTGGAATCTTTGACGGTAACTAAAGAATAGTTTTTTGTCGAAGACGGACTAACAGCGATTAATTGATTGGATAGATAATTAGAAACCGTAGAAGAGCTTTGCCCATCTGAATATACTATTTCATAGGGAGGTGTTCCTCCAGAAACTGCAACTTGTAAATTAGCTATATTATCTTGACATATTGTAGAACTTCCACTAAGGATACTGCTAATATTATTTGATGCAGGTGTAAAAGACCAACACTCATTACTGGCTACAATATAAACTTGATTTCTATTATTTACTGTTTGAAAAGTTACACCATCTCCACTTGCAATACCCATTGTTGAAATTCTATCTGGTAAATTTATAGTATTGTTGACAAGCCTGATTTCATTACTACCTTCAAATAGCTGAATTTCTCCAGTTATAAAATATGGACTTGTTGACGAACAACAAGATTGTAAATTTTGAAAATGAACTACAAAAATCCTATAGGGAGCTGAACCTATTATAGAATAATATATACTTCCATCCAGACCAGGGGTACTTGAATAAGCAACCAAGTCTGTATGCGCCAAAGCTATATAGGGAGTGTTATTGGTATATGGTAAAAAATATCCCGAACAACAACCTGAACCACTTGGAGTAAAGGTTATAAAACCATTCGTACTTATATATAGATTTGAATAATTTGTTCCATAAAAAGAAAATGGAAAAGAAATTGGAATTGATGATGAAACTGCATCGTCTCCATAAACAGGTAATGTCCCTGTATTTATACTCATCGTACCTGTTCCACAACTGCTTAAGTTATATTGAGCTTTAGCTATTCCAAAACACATAATTATTAAGCAAAATGTAATAATTTTTTTCATAATTTATAATTTTTAAATTCGCCTACGTTGTTCAGGCATCGGCTGTCCTGTTTTTTTTTCCTCCCCAGCCCTCCCTGAAGGGGAGGGAGACGTGGTGAATAGGGTTTTGTTAATTCTCGTAATTTAAATAGAATGAAAATTTTTCAATCCCCACACCTATTTTTGATTATAGTAAAAAAAAAATAACCGTAACGTTAAAAAAAAGCTAAAATAGTACTATTTTTTAATGTAGCACTAAGTTGTTTATTATTTTTAATGATTTGGTAATATTGATAAGTGTCGATTTAATTATGAATTATGAATTGTGAGTTTTGAGAGATGTTATGAGAATTTTTGAACTTCACGAACAGTACCAGTAACGATTAACGATTTTTGAATTTTGAATTTTGAACTTCTTGACCAGTAACCAATAACGTTTAACGATTGCCGATTGCTTCGCCAGTTCGAGCAAAGCTCTCGTGTTACGATTTTTGAACTTCTTGACCAATAACCAATAACGATTAACGATTTATGATTAACGATTGTCGATTTTTGAACTTCTCGACCATCAACCGACAACCATCAACCGACAACTCATAATTCAAAACTCATAATTAATTTACCCCGTTATCGTTGCCATCACTACATTGCTCCAAGGCCCTACCTCGCCACGGGTGTTTTCCCAACGCAACCAGTAATAGACTGCTTTGCCCGCATTATCGCCCGCAAAATGATAGGTATATGGCGAAGCCGTGTCGGTAGCCATATAGCTCAACTCGTTAGGGTCGGTTGCAGGTTCGCCAATTTTAAACCAAATTTGACATCCACGCACGCCATCAGGCTTAGCCGCCGAGCCACTTTCGTCGATAAACGAAATGGTGTGTTCTAGTCGGTTGCTAGTGTCCACCTGAGCCACTGGCTTGGTGCTGGGCACTGGGGCGGCGGTTTTTGGCGCATTGCGGTCGCCAATGTTTAGCGTGTTGCGGTCTTCGGCTGTCAACACACTGTTTGGAATGTCGCCATAAACGCTACGTAAAGTGCCAATGAGGGTTTCTTTGGCACTGTCTTTATTTTCGACAATGGTTTTGGTTTTTGTGTTACTGTTCTGCGAAGCAGGATAGACATCGTTCCACGCTGCCAGTTGGGCGGTCAGCAATGCCTGATTGGCTGGTGACACCAAAAGGCGTGCTTTGTTTAAAATTAAATAGGCTACTGCCGCTTGAAAATAGTTGTTCAAATCGGCTTCTTTACTCGGAAATGGACCATTTTTTGGCATAATAAAAAATATTAAATTTATAAATAATTGATAATTTGTGTTTTATGTTTCTGTATTGAACTTTAACCTTCTTAAGGTTTGTGTTTTGGGTTCGACCCCCTAGCTCTCGGGGTCGACCCCGAAACCTTTGGGGTCGAGCCCAGAACTCTTGGGGTCGAGCCCGCAACCTTTGGGGTTGACCCCCTAACTCTCGGGCTCGAGCCCGGAAATTTTGGGGTCGAGCCCAGAACCTTTGGGGTTGAACCCACAACGTTTGGGGTCGAGCCCATTTGGTGGTAGAGCGAAATTTTGGGGCTGTTAGTTAATGCTCTGATTTTCATTTTTAGGATTTCAATTGTTATCTAAATAATGTTATTTCGGGCTTTCGTTTTAAATATTTTTAGGCTCAAAATTGATATTAGGCTATTTATAACTTTTTTTGCCTTTTTATTTTGTAAAGTTGGGAGGTTTTTTTTGATTAAAAAATACCTATTTGTAGGTATTTTTCACTTTCTGAAAAATGTTGAAAAACGCTGAAAAAGCCAACTATTATTGAGACGAAGCGTTTTAAGAATGAAACAGTTTTTTTTGAGGTCGAAAAAAAGTGAATGGGTTTTGGATTAAAACAGATCGTCTTTGATACTGAATATTTAATGTTGTTATTGCAATATTGGAATTTGAAGATGAAGAATTAAAACTAGGTCTTCTAAATTCCAGAATTAAAATTAAAACTCATATTACTTTATGCATTGATGTTCAAAAACAGCAAAGTTGTTAACGTAATAAAAAGTAATTTTTTCATAATGGTTTTACGTTTATATGAATTATTAGTTGGATGTAAAATATAGATATGTAAGTATTAATAAATTAATTTGATAATGGAATTTTAATCTAAACAATAACACTTTTTAATCGATTATTCTTTAATAAACTTGCTAACTAATTTCGATGTTCCCGAAAAAGCCTTAAGAAGATAAATACCACTAGCCAAACTTGCTATATCAACTTGATTGGTAGTGGTAGTTTGGGTTAAAACAACTTTTCCAGCAAGATCGGTAATCATGATTTTGTCAATAATGGCATTGTTATCATTTTGAAGATAAATAATTGATTTAGTTGGATTTGGATATAATTTAACTTTCTGTTCAGAATTTTCATTTAAATTTAAATTACCATAATAAAAATTATGAGTAACTGTATTCCCTAGATAGGTTACAATAAACTGATAGTTGCCAGACTGTTGAGAAAAATTTGCTGATGGAAATGTCCAATACCACCATGAAACTTGGTACTGATCTGTTAAGTTAAAAATCCAATTAGCAAGTATTGAGTTATCGGGTCTTTTTATTGTAAGATATAATGTGCTTCCAGCTGTTTGATCTGCTAAATAAACGGCTGTTATGACATCTGATCCTGATGAAAAATTATCATTTATATTAGGTATTTCAGTTGTTGGGCAGCTATTAAACTGAGGTGGTGACGAATGTGTAAATACTGCATTTATATTGGGATTAATGTATGGTTTTTGTGAAACCCACCAACTATCTGTGCTTGATGGCCAATTATTACAAGCTCCTGAATATGTATCCACTAGTTGATTCAAGCTATTGTATACTTCAAAATGCAAATGAGGACCAGTAGAGCTGCCTGAACTTCCTATTACACCCAGAAATTCGCCTGCGGTAACTGTATCACCTGCATTTTTAGTAGTTAAAGATCCACTTTTTAAATGCCCATACCATGATTGACTCCCATCAGCATGTTGAATGTAAACAGCATTCCATGTGTTACTGTTCATACTACAGTTTCTATCAAAGTTCCCATCATATTTACCTATAATTACTCCATCAGCAGCTGCTACTGCAATTGCTTGGTTATTGTCCATTTGGAAGAAGCTAAAAGGCCATGTACCAATATCAATACCTTGATGATTATATCCCGTTGTAGTATCATATGTTCTTGTTCCACAATTCCAATCTTGCAGTTGATTTGGATAGCTTGAATTATGGTCAATATAATTACCAATAGTCCATACGCTATTGTAAGGGGCATTAGTAGTTTTAGAAACAGGCCATATGAAAAGAGGATGCGACATCTGATTTTTCATATTTTTTGTATTCTTAATTTTACCTGAATTAATCAAATTATTTATATTTTTCTGTAAATAATTTTTAATTTCAGTTCTATGATTTTCAGTTATGCACTCAGGGTGTATAGAACTGTTTTTATATTCCCCACCACCATTTGGTAATTTAGAAATTTGAACAAATAAGCTGTTTAATGCGAAAATAGAAATTACAAGAAAATAAGTTTTTTTCATAATTTTTTAAATTACAGTTATTTTAATCCTTTATACAACGCACTGATAAAAAGTTTGTTTTTAAATCAATATCACCAATTAGTTGAGAGGAATCATAATTCATTCCGTACCATTCTGCATCAGTTGTTACTGTATTACTTGGTGTTGAAGTCCAAAAACCAGCTTCTGTTCCAATTCCGCTAAACCCATTAGCAATACTGCAACCACCTCCCGGCAAAGCAGTAAATCCACTAGAATTCGTAGCGCCAGCATTAGGCGTATTCCAATGAGTAGTTCCCATTTCTTTCATAAATCCACCAGATCCAGATCCTAAACCTTGACTCAAAGTAATTAATTCCGTCTTTGATGGAATATGATATCCTGAAGGGGCTAAACCACGGGGATCATTTACTGCGTACCAATTGTATAGTTTTCCATAAATTGGTCCATTACTTGAATTAAATAAGTAATAACACCAGCCTCCTGTGGTCATACTAGTAAGTTGAGCTTGATTTTGCGCTTGGGGTATTGGATCTCCATTACGATATTTTGTAACAGTCAAATTTGATGTAGTCCATGTTTGTGAACCAATTGTAATTTTTTTATAAATATTACCATCAACATCAGTTACACCAGTAGTGTCAGTATTAGTAGCTGTTTCGTTACTTTTTGAACACGAATATATTATGCAAAAAGCAAATATATAAATCATTGATTTTACTGTAGTTTTCATTTTTTTCATTTTGTTAAAAATTTAGTTTATGTTAGTTTTATTTAAAATTAATTGTTATTTGATTTTTTATAAATTCAAGTTATAAATGCATTTTTAGAAAATTAGTATATTTATATATTGTTGCCATCTTTTATATATAGTTTTACATAAATTGCTGCATTAGCAGAATCATTGTTATAATAACACCAAGATCCTGTAGTAAGGTTGCCCCATGCTGATGGGTCAGTTACTTGAGGAATAGGGTCGCCGTTTCGATAATGATCTACCTCTAAGTTTTTGTTCATCCATAGTTTGTTGCCGATAGTGACCGTATTGGCTGCTGAATTATTTGAGGTAGTATCGCTTTTTGAACACGAATAGAATAATTTACAGCATGCAGCTAGTACAAGTAATAATTTAATTTGTGGTTTTTTCATTTTAAATTTCTTATAATTAATGTTAAAGAGATAAAAATAAATCAATATTTTTTATCGCAATAAATCATTGGTTTGGCTCTTTTTTTCTAATGGAATATTAATATCTTCTTTTTTCAAGTTGATATTTCCAAAATTAAATGTTAATCCTATTCCAAATATTCTACTATCTTGTTTTTGGTAATAATTAGTTTCTAAATTATTTGTTGAGACTATTGCGTTAATTTCATTTGTGTTAAACAAATCATTACAATAAATATTGATTTTTAAATTTTTATTTAAAAAGTATTTATTGAATGAAATATCAAGCCATTGTATAGTTTTTGATAAATAATAAATCTGATAAGTACCAGGAGGTCTTAATTTATAATAGGCGCTTGATTGAATTTCCCAAGGTAAAATAATCTGTGATTCAATTGAATAACTCCAAAGAGGTTTTACATCAAATGAAAATTTAGTTCCCGCTGAATCAAATCTAATATAATTAATGTTTAAGAAAAGGAAATTCATTTTATCTAAATTACTTTTTCGAACATCATATTCTTCTTTGCCTTTCAAAAAATAATCTAAAGGAATTGGAAATGAAGTAAATATACTCATCGTATTTAGTTTGTCAAACTGCTTATAGGTTCTATTACTAATGAGTTCTCCAGGATTAGCATCGAAGATTAATCTATTGGCATCTTTTGATATCGTATAGTTTCCTCCCAATTGAACATACTGAAAACCGGTAAATTTCAATTCGTAATTATCAAAAAAAGTGGGATTTAAAAGCGGATTTCCGCTAGAAGAATTGTATTGGTCAAAACTTGAAAAATTGTTTGGATCGAGCGTATTGTAATCTGCCTGCTGAATTTTTTTGGAATAAGAAGCAGATACATTTAAATTGGAATTTATTTCATACAACGCACTAAGATTGGGAAAAAAGTTTCTGTTTTTAAAATTAACAGTGGTAGTGATTCCACTTCTAACCGCTAATCTATCTACGTTATAATCTTCAAATCGAATACCTGACGTAAAGCTGAATTTCTTTATTTTTTTCCGTGCCTCGGCATAAAAAGCCAAGTTGGTTTCAGTATAGTTAAAGCTAATCATAGAGTTGGTTGGTGTATTCAAGTAATATACCCCGTTGTCGGTTATTTTTAGTGCATTGTACTTTCCACCAGTATTTAATGAAAAATTTTCTTTGTGGAATGGAATAGCAAAATCATATTTCAAATAATAATTTGCCAGTTTAAAATCAACATTTCCATTATAATAATTAGAAACGTTATTATTCACACCATTCGATATGGTATTAGGTTTTTTATCAAAAAAATTGCGTGATGCTGTTACATCAAGTGTTCTTCCAATGGTGTCTAGTTTGGTTTTAAATTGTAGACTCAATTCGTGATTGTTATTTTTATTATTGGCCAAACTATTGTTGAAATAATCGATGCCGGTTCCTGCTGTAGTGGCCTCGGATACAATTCGGTCATTGGATAAGTTCATATTATAGTTGAATAAAAGGTTCGATTTTTCGCTCAGCTTGTAATTAGTTCCTGTTCTAAAATAAAAATTTCTATTAGTTGTAACCGCCAAGTTTTTTTGAATCAAATGCTGATTAGGAGTGAACGAAGTAAAGTTTTGGTCAATATTAGTATAGTTTTCACTATCAATGTAGTTATACCCAATCATAGTTTGCCAACTCAAGTTTTTTTCTTTTCCATTTAAGAGGATTTGCGGACTAGGTTTTTGGTATTTATTAAAATTATAATTGATATTAAAACTAGCATTAATGCCTTTTCTTCGTTTGCTACTCGTTACAATATTGATAATAGAGCCGCTAGCAATCGCATCATACGAAGCTCCAGGATTGTAGATGAGTTCTACTTTTTCTATAGCATTTGCAGGCAATGTTGCCAAATAATTTTGCAAATCGGTTCCACTAATCGAACTTGGAGCGCCATCAATATAAATAATAACTTCTTTTCCATTGATAGTAATATCTCCAGAAGGGGATGTAATCACTCCTGGAATTTTTTTCACAGCTTCCAAGCTACTACCACTGTTAAGCATACCATTGTCTCTGACATTTATGGTAGTCTTGTCCGATTCTACCTTTAAATATTGTCGATTGTTACCATAAATTGTAACTTCTTTAAGTTCGGTAGTTTTTTCTTTTTTTACACTGTCTTGAACGGTTTCATTAGTTGGCTTTTCTTGTGCATAAAAGACAGATGTCACAAAAAACATTCCTGTTAGGAGTAATGATTTCATAAAATTTTTATTTTAAAACATTTGTAATCTTTAAATTAACCCACAATACTATTTAAGAAAACGAAAGCACCGAAACAAGAAAACAATTTTATTTACACTCGTAAGTTGGTAACAAGAAGACAAATTAATTCTATTTCTTTGTTAAACGTGTAGAAAAATCAGAAATAACATTTTTATACTTTCTTAAAATTCTATCCCAATCTCTAAATTGTTCGTCTGCTTTTACACTGGTTCCTGTTGCTCCCGAATTTTCACTATTTAATTTTACTTTAAATGTCAAAGGATTCGATTTTGATAATTTAATAATCAATCGAGTTCTTATTGTATTTTGTTGAAAGGACTGAATACTCCATGCAGTTCTTAAGTAGGAAGTTTCTTTGTCACTCACTTCAATTGCGTCAAAATAATCGGTAACAATTTGTGTAGTAAGTTTCCAAGCATCAAGGGGAGATAAATCAT
>CAIXNQ010000209.1 GCA_903920835.1 uncultured Bacteroidota bacterium
AGCGCAACAGTAATTTGTGTTGACAAAACCGGAACGCTCACCGAAAATAAAATGAGCGTAGCGCAACTCTATTTGTTGTCAACAAACACAATCTTTTCTACAAACGAAGCCAAAACAATTGAAGCAACAGAATTAATATCAATCGCTATGTGGGCAAGCGAACCAATTCCGTTTGACCCAATGGAAATTGCGTTGCACAAAACCTATACAGAAAATTGCACGCCAGGCGAAAGACCAAATTATAAACTCGTCCATGAATATGCGCTTGAAGGCAAACCGCCAATGATGACTCACGTTTTTGAAGACACTAAAGGCAACAGAATCATCGCTGCCAAAGGTGCTCCCGAAGCAATAATTGCTGCTTCAAAATTAGCAACTTCCGACAGCGAAAAAGTGCATCATGCCATCAAACAATTAGCAAAAGAAGGTTATCGGGTTTTGGGAATTGCATCAGCATTAACAAATGACAAAAACTATCCTGCCCATCAGCAAGAATTGCCTTTTAAATTTATTGGACTAATTGCGTTCTATGACCCACCAAAAAAGAATATTCAGAAAGTCTTAAATGCTTTCTATGATGCAGGTATTGCGGTCAAAATCATTACGGGCGACAACCAAGCCACGACATCGGCAATTGCAAAACAAATTGGATTTCGGGGTTTTGACAACTGCATTACGGGCGATAAATTAATGGAAATGACTTCCAGCGAACTAAAAACTACCGTAATGACCACAGCAATATTTTGTAGAATGTATCCAGAGGCAAAACTAAAAATCATTAACGCACTTAAATCAAATGGTCAAATAGTAGCCATGACGGGCGACGGAGTTAATGATGGTCCAGCACTGAAAGCGGCACATATTGGCATTGCGATGGGAAAGAAAGGAACAGAAATTGCCAAACAAGCCGCCTCATTAATTTTAGTTACCGACGATTTGTCTAAAATGATTCAAGCCGTAGCCATGGGCAGAAAAATATATGCCAATTTAAAAAAAGCCATTCAATATATCATTTCGATTCATATTCCAATCATACTTATAGTTTTTATTCCGCTGGCACTCGGCTGGGTTTATCCGACCTTGTTTTCGCCTGTTCACATTATATTTTTAGAAATAATAATGGGACCAACTTGTTCCATCATCTACGAAAATGAACCCATAGAAAAGAACACAATGAAACAACCGCCCAAAGCACTCACAACTACTTTTTTTAATTGGAAAGAACTTTCGGTTAGCATTATCCAAGGGCTTGTCATTGCCTTAGCCGCTATGTTTATCTATCAGTTTGCAGTTCAACAAGGCAATAATGAAGCGGTGACCAGATCCATGACATTTACGGTTTTGATTGTTGCCAATGTCTTTTTAACATTAATCAATCGGTCATTTTATTATTCAATCATCACCACTTTAAAATACAAAAACAAAATGGTATGGGCGATAATTGCAACAACTCTTATTTTGTTAGCACTACTTCTTTTTGTGCCAACATTAACAAGGTTTTTCGATTTTCAACGATTGTCAATAAGCCAACTCACGGTTGCTATTTCAGTTGGATTTACTTCTGTAATATGGTTTGAAGTTGTAAAAATGTTTAAAAGAAGGAATGTTACTGTCACTAAATAAGAATCAATAGTTGATTTGCCTTTAGCTTTAATTCATAATATAATTATTGATATTTTTATAATACATTTACACAATGCAAATAAACCAATCAAAAGACCCGTTACATGGAAAAACACTTCAAATAATTTTGGAGCAACTCGTCGGTTTTTATGGTTTTGAAACGCTGGGCGAATCTATAAAAATTAAATGCTTTATAGACAATCCATCAATAAAATCAAGCCTTACCTTTTTGCGAAAAACTGAATGGGCAAGAATCAAAGTTGAGCAACTCTATATAAAAACACTCCCTAAATTAAAGGAACATTAATTGCTCAGATAAGTATATAATTTTAAATCCAATTTAAATAAACAAGAGTTTGTTTTTTTTCATAACCCTTAGTCATTTTATTGTTTCAAAATAAATCACTTTATTTTCAACATTTTGCTGTATCCAGTAAATAGTTTTTATTCCCTCAATTGTAAATAAGTTATTACAAATTAAATATCAAACCATTTGTAGTATTTAGATATATGCTAGATAGAATTTACAAAAAAAAGCGGAACAAAAAATTTGTCCGCTTTTTTAAAATTTATTGAAGATTCTAAATTATGATAAACCTAGAATTTTATCTAAATTATACTTTAATCTCTACTTCTACACCACTTGGCAACTCTAATTTCATTAGAGCATCAATAGTTTTTGAAGATGAAGAATAAATATCTAATAATCTTTTATAAGACATTACTTCAAATTGTTCTCTCGATTTTTTGTTAACGTGCGGAGAACGTAATACAGTAAATATTTTTTTGTGAGTTGGTAACGGAATTGGACCTGTTACAACAGCACC
>CAIXNQ010000210.1 GCA_903920835.1 uncultured Bacteroidota bacterium
GGAGCAACGCTTGGTAGTGCATTGTTTGTTTTTGTTCCGTTACCATTAACTTTATTGGCAGGAATTGGGTTTGTTGCTGTTTTTGCTGGAGCAACAAACACGCCAATCGCCTGCACAATTATGGGAATCGAATTATTTGGAATAGAAACTAGTATTTATATGGCAATAGCTTGTTTTATGGCTTATCTTTTTTCTGGCGCTATCGGCATTTATAAAACACAAGCAACTGGTGGAATAAAATTTTTGATTCACCAAAAAATAGTATCCAATAAAAACAAATCTGTTGCTGAACTGTAATTAACTTCTTACAAACGGAGGCAATAATTTACTAGAAACTTCTCCAAATCCGATACGAACATCGCTGTGTTGGCAATAACCTTTGATGATTACCGTGTCGTTATCGTTAATGAATTTTCGTTCTGTTCCATCGGGCATTAGAATTGGATTTTTTCCTCCCCAAGTCAATTCTAGCATTGAACCTAAACTGTCTGGTGTTGGTCCAGAAATTGTTCCAGAGCCCATCATGTCTCCCGAATTTATTCGGCAACCGTTTGAGGTATGGTGCGTTAATTGTTGCGCCATTGACCAATACATATATTTGAAATTTGATTTAGAAACCAATAATTCATCAGAATTTTCTGGTTTAATGCTTACTTCTAAATTAATATCAAAAGCGTGTTTGCCTTTTTGTTGCAAATATGGAAGTGGCGTTGGTTCTTGTTTTGGTCCTTTTACTCTAAATGGTTCTAAAGCATCAAGCGTAACAATCCAAGGCGAAATTGAGGTGGCAAAATTCTTAGCCAAAAATGGTCCTAGGGGAACATACTCCCACTTTTGAATATCGCGGGCACTCCAGTCATTGAGTAATACCATTCCGAAAATATAATCTTCAGCTTCGTTTACAGGAATATTCTCGCCCATAATATTGGCGTCAGTTGTGATAAAAGCTGTTTCTAATTCAAAATCGACCAATCGAGATGGTCCAAAAACAGGGGTTGTTTCACCGTTTGGCAATGTTTGCCCCATCGGTCTGTGAACTGGAATACCAGAAGGAATAATTGAAGAACTACGCCCGTGATAACCTACAGGAATATGAAGCCAATTAGGCAACAAAGCATTTTCTGGATCACGAAACATTTTGCCCACATTAGTAGCATGTTCTTTGCTCGAATAAAAATCGGTGTAATCTCCAATTAATACTGGCAACTGCATTTCAACTTCATTAATATTAAAAACAACAATGTCTCTGTGTTTTTGGTTGTCTCGAAGTTTTGGATTTTCGGCATCAAAAAGATCAGCAATTCTATTTCGAACCAAACGCCATGTTTTTTTTCCGTCAGATATAAAATCATTTAGCGTGTCTTGCATGAACATATCATCAGTTAATTCAATTCCTTCAAAATAATTGAGCTGTTGCAAAGCACCAAGATCAATAGCATAATCTCCTATTCTGGTTCCAACAGTAACTACAAATTCGTTGGTCAAAAAAACTCCAAAAGGAATATTTTGTATCGGGAAATCACTTTCTTGTGGCACTTCTAACCACGATTTTCTGTCTGGATTATTGGCAAATATTGGCATGTCGTTTTGATTTGGTTTTTATATAAATTCAGTTATCAAATATATTATAAACCGCTATGTTACCAAACGTTTTTTTGTATTTTTGTCAACAAATTATAAAATTATTAAAATGCAACACGATACAGAAATTTTTGACCTTATAAATGAGGAACAAGACCGCCAAATTCACGGCATTGAATTAATCGCTTCCGAAAATTTTGTGAGCGACCAAGTCATGGAAGCCGCTGGTTCATGTTTGACCAATAAATACGCCGAAGGCTATCCTGGAAAACGCTATTATGGCGGCTGCGAAGTGGTAGATGTTGTAGAACAAATAGCTATCGACAGAGCCAAAACACTTTTTGGTGCTGCTTATGCCAACGTTCAACCGCATTCGGGATCGCAAGCCAACACGGCTGTATTTCATGCCTGCTTGAATCTGGGAGATAAAATTCTAGGTTTCGATTTGTCGCATGGAGGGCATTTAACGCACGGTTCTCCTGTTAATTTTTCTGGCAGATTATACAATCCTGTTTTTTATGGTGTTGATAAAGAAACTGGAACTATTAACTATGACAAACTTCAAGAAATTGCAACCAGAGAACAGCCAAAATTAATAATTGCTGGTGCTTCTGCTTATAGTCGTGACATGGATTTTGCTCGATTTAGAAAAATTGCAGATAGTGTAAACGCGCTTTTGCTTGCTGATATTTCGCATCCTTCAGGATTAATTGCAAAAGGTTTGATGAATGACCCAATTCCGCATTGCCATATTGTGACAACAACCACACATAAAACCCTTCGAGGACCTAGAGGCGGATTGATTTTGATGGGTAAAGATTTTGAAAACCCAATGGGATTAAAAACTCCAAAAGGCGAAATCAGAATGATGTCTTCATTATTAGACTTAGCAGTTTTTCCAGGAAATCAAGGTGGTCCTTTAATGCACATTATTGCTGCAAAAGCCGTTGCCTTTGGCGAAGCCTTGACTGATGAATTTTTTAGATATTCAATGCGGGTGCAAAAAAATGCCAAAGCCATGGCAGCAGCTTTTGTAAAAAGAGGTTATGATTTAATTTCTGGCGGTACCGACAATCACATGATGTTGATTGACCTTAGAAATAAAAACATAACTGGAAAAGAAGCCGAAAACGCTTTAGTTCGAGCAGAAATTACGGTTAACAAAAACATGGTCCCTTTTGATGACAAATCGCCTTTTATTACCTCAGGAATTAGAGTAGGAACACCTGCCATCACCACCCGAGGTCTTGTAGAATCAGATATGGAAACCATTGTTGCCTTAATTGACAAAGTATTGATGAACCACACCAACGAAACCATTATTGAAGAAGTAGCCGAAGAAGTAAATGAATTAATGGGCGAAAGAGCAATGTTTGTTTTCTAAATGATTATGCGAAAGACAATTTTGAATAGATTTAATAAACACCGCTTTCAGCGGTGTTTTTTTGTTATTTATAGAAAATATTAGCTAATCGACGTATCTTTTAATATTATAAAAATTGTTCAAGTTCATTTTTGCTCTCTTTTATGTCTCGAGCAGTCAAACTAGAAGTCAAAGAGTGCAATTTAATTTAGGGATTTTAGTTTATTTACATATTGCAATAATCTTAAGCATTTTTAGAGTTTACACAAAATTCTGTCCAGTCTCCAAAATTCTTTCCAGTCTCGATTAGAGTTAACACAATCTAATGACTACTCACGACTACTACCATTTTTTGCTTGCCTAAAATCATTTTGTGCTTGCCTAAAACCTTTTTGTGCTAGCCTAAAACCATTTTGTGCTAGCTTAAAACCATTTTGTGCTAGCTTAAAACCATTTTTTGCTAGCCTAAAATCATTTTGTGCTAGCCTAAAATCATTTTGTGCTAGCTTAAAACCATTTTTTGCTAGCCTAAAATCATTTTGTGCTAGCCTAAAACCTTTTTGTGCTAGCCTAAAATCATTTTGTGCTAGCCTAAAACCATTTTGTGCTAGCTTAAAACCATTTTGTGCTAGCACAAAATCATTTTGTGCTAGCCTAAAATCATTTTGTGCTAGCCTAAAACCGTTTATTACTGCGGTTTGCTTTTCTGTTACTGCTGTAAGTAAAACATTACTTCATCTAACTTTTCAATTACTAAATTATTTGTTAGTTGGTGTTTAATAAACTAAAATTATTAATGTAAATTTTATAGTTTATCTGAAATTATGTTTAAGGTCATTTACTTTTAATTCTTTTAGTTTAGTTTATTTTATTACAGCAAAAACCCCCTTCGGTTGAGGAACCGAAGGGGGTTTTGTTATTATTAAATGAAAAGAACTTTAAGACTTCCGTCTTTTAAACTTAATTCACTACTTTCTTGCTCACTTTAGCATTGGTATCAGAAGTAATTTGAACAGCTAATACTTGATTTGCCATGGCTGAAGTATCGATAGAAGTTTGTGAAGCGTTTACTTTCTTTTTCTCGATTAACAAACGACCTCTGATGTCGAATATCTTCACATTATCCATTGTTACA
>CAIXNQ010000211.1 GCA_903920835.1 uncultured Bacteroidota bacterium
CAAGATGTTGCCACTACTGGAGATTTTGTTGTTTATATGGAGAACACTGCAGATGCAACAAACACAAAAGCATTAACTTGGGATGCTGCAATAGCTACAATGACCCAAGTTAGTAGCTCATCAACTACAGTTCCGGCAGCTAATGGTACTTTTGATGTAACATTCCCTTCAGGCTCTTCTTTTAGTTATTCAGGAGGTGGGCTATACATAGCATTTGATTATCAAAATTTAACTGGAGGTTTAGCTACAACCCCAAATGTAGCCTACTGTGATTCATCTTTGACTGGAGGAATTTTAGGTGCAATGTCTGCAGACACAACTTTGCCAACCACTTTGACAGCATCTGCTTTTAGACCAGAAACAAGATTAGGAGTACCAGTTACTTGTTCAAAACCAAGTAATCAAAATGCAGTTACGACTTTAACTACTGCTGATTTATCATGGTTAAGTACAGGTAATACGGAATTGGAATGGGGTGATTTTAATTTTACACAAGGAGCTGGAACAACACTTACTGGTTTGCAAAATTTTACCTCATTGTCTGGATTAATGCCAAGTTCTGTTTATGATTATTATGTAAGAACCGATTGTGGTGCTGGCGATTTTAGTGCTTGGTCTGGGCCTTATGCATTTCACACTGTTTTTGAACCAATAACGCCAACATATAACACAGGTTTTGAACAAATAGAGTTTCCATATATAGGATGGGCTACTTCAGAAAGTGTGACGACTTCTTCTCCTTGGTTTATATTAGCAACTACAGCAGGAAGCGCTTTAGTTCAAGAAGGTGTTGGATCAGCTGTTGCTTTAGCTAACACTACTGCCGCTTCTAACTCTTGGTTATTATCAAGAGGAGTTAACTTGATTGCTGGAGTACCTGTTACAATTACCTATTATGTTAGAAATTATTTAGGAACTGGCGCTACTGGAAATGGAAAATATAAATTTACAGTAGGAACTGCACAAACAGTAGCTGCGCAAACAACAAATATAGTTGGTAATACAGTTGTTTCAAGTACTACATTTACTTTAAAAACACATACATATACACCAACAACAACTGGTGTTTATTATTTTGGCTTTAATAATACCTCAGCACTAAACGCAAATACACAAGCTGTAATTGTTGATAATTTTACTGTTACACAAAACTTAAGAGCAAATCAATTTGAGGAAGATCAATTTTCTGTGAATCCAAATCCTGCAAAAAATACGGTTACTGTTGCAAATTTCAACGGAACAATTTCAGCTATTGAATTATTTGACATTAACGGCAGAAGCGTTAAATCATTAACACTAGAAAATGTTAGTCAAAAAGATATTAATATTTCAGAATTATCTGCTGGAATTTATATGATGAAAATAGTTTCTGATAAAGGTTCTGTAACCAAAAAACTTATCAAAGAATAAACTTTATTTCATAATTATTTAAAAGGGTTGGCTTCGGTCAGCCCTTTTTTTTGTAAAGATGAAATTTGATGGATGAAATATTATTTTAAAAAAAATGATGTTTCTAGAAAATTCCCTCTAATTTCATTAATAAATAAAATATTGAGCTATTATATTCTTCTTTTCCAAAAAGCCATTTAAAAGTTAAAAAATCATATCGATGCCTATAAATATTACAAAAACACTTTTAGTTAAACAATTAAAGAAGCAGAAATTGCCACTCTAAAAACAAAAATCGAGGTCTATAAAGAGATTTATGGCGTTGGGAGGTAAAAATCGCCATTTAATCCCCAGCGTTTTTTACTTTTACAGACAATTAAAAACACTATGTTTAAAAACGCATTTCGGCAATATATCAATAACTACAAAGGGTTTTCGAGAGAAATTTGGATACTCACCTTCATAACTTTTATCAACCGTGCCGGCACGATGGTGCTGCCTTTTTTGTCAAAATATCTCAAAGAAGATTTACATTATTCCTACAGCCAAGTCGGTTGGATTATGGTTTGTTTTGGTCTTGGGTCGATGGTCGGCTCGTGGCTGGGCGGTAAATTGTCTGACAATATTGGGTTCTATCGCATCATGATTTTTAGCCTTTTTACGAGCGGCATCCTTTTATTATTGATTCAATTTGTAAACTCTTTTGCTGGACTTTGTTTCAGTATGTTTGTCTTGATGAGTATTGCCGATATGTTTAGACCGGCTATGTTTGTATCTATTGGGGCTTATGCTAAACCTGAAAATAGAACGCGCGCCTTAACCTTGGTGCGCCTTGCGGTGAATCTTGGTTTTGCTTCCGGACCCGCTTTGGGTGGTTTGCTAATTATGAGTATCGGCTATAAAGGACTTTTTTGGGTGGACGGGGCTACTTGCATCATAGCTATTTTGATTTTTAAATTTAAAGTAAAAGAACGAAAAGCCGAACGAAACAAAGTTGCTCTTGCCGAAAACGAAGCAACACGAGAATCGGTTTTTAAAGACCATCCTTTTTGGATATTCTTGACTGCCTGTTTGATTACTGGCATATTATTTTTTCAGCTTTTCACGACCATTCCGCTCTATCACAAAGAACAATTTAATTTAAACGAATTTCAAACCGGATTGCTGCTCACGATGAACGGAATTATGATTTTTTTCTTAGAAATGCCGATTGTTAGTTTTATCGAAAGAAAAAAAATCAATAAAGTTAAGGTGGTCGGAACGGGTTGTTTCTTGATGGCGATTAGTCTTTATTTGATGCTCATTACGAGTTGGGTAAACATTTTAATAGTAATGATGGTGTTTATGACCTTTGCAGAGATGTTTACGTTTCCGTTTTCAAATTCTTTTGCATTATCTCGTGCGCCAAAAGGTCATGAAGGCAGATATATGGCAATCTTTACAATGAGTTTTAGTCTGGCGCATATTTTGAGTGCTAAAACGGGTATGTCGCTGATTGAAAATTTTGGATATCAAACCAATTGGTTTTTTATGGGAACACTTGGCGTTGTCGGCACTTTGCTCTGTTTCTGGACTAATCGATTGGTAAAGTTGGAGCAAAAGAAGCTCTAAACTTCAGTTCGATTGTTAATTTTAAGCCACAGATTAGCACAGATTTTAAATTTATAATTTGCGAATTTGCGGTAATTTTATTTATAAATAAATTCGTGAATTCGTGGCAAAAAAAAGTAACCGCCACGAATGCACAAATTGAAATCAATTTAAGTTAGCCACAGATTACACAGATTAGCACAGATTTTTTATTTAATCCTTATAAACTTTTTAATCTGTGGCAAAAAAAAGCAATAAATTGTTTGCTCAAAACTTCAGTTCAATCGAACTCAGGTTATATATAAATTTATTTTTTGGCATTGTTTTCTTTTTCAAATATAATAGTTACTTTTAGGATCTAAATTTTACTATTATGGCAGAAATTGATTTAGAACAGGAAAACAAGGCAATTGCACATGAATATAAAGAATTGCTGCGAATTAGCTATCAAACGCTCTCCACCGAAGACAAGAAATTAATTCGTAAAGCTTTTGATGTTGCTGTTGAAGCCCATAAAGACCAAAGACGTAAATCGGGAGAAGCCTATATTTTTCACCCCATCGGTGTTGCTAAAATCGTGGCTTCAGAAATAGGTTTGGGTGCTACCGGAATTGCAGCTGCCTTGATGCACGACGTTGTTGAAGATTCAGACATTACTATTGAAGATATTGAGCGAATGTTTAACCCCAAAGTGGCTCAATTAGTAGCTGGGTTAACCAAGATTTCGCAGGTTAAAAAAGACATGAACATCTCGATGCAAGCCGAGAATTTCAGAAAAATGTTGCTTACGCTGAATGATGATGTTCGCGTAATATTAATCAAACTGGCAGACCGATTGCACAATATGCAAACCATGGACTCGATGCCTGATTATAAACAAACCAAAATTGCCTCAGAGACTTTATATATCTATGCTCCCCTAGCCCACCGTTTGGGTTTATATAACATTAAAACCAAACTCGAAGATTTAGGATTAAAATATACAGAACCCGCAGTTTATAATGATATTGTTAGCAAAATAAAAGAAACCAAAGAAGAACAAGATGCTTATATCTCGTCGATTTCTGAAGTGTTGAAAAAATCATTGAACGATGAGAAAGTAGAATATCACATCAAAGGAAGACCCAAATCAATTTATTCCATCAGAAGAAAAATGCTAGCGCAAAGCGTGACTTTTGATGAAGTTTATGACAAGTTTGCCCTTAGAATTGTTTATAAATCCTCGCTTCATGACGAAAAATTCATTGCTTGGAAAATCTATTCTATTGTTACCGATCATTATCGCCCAAGTCCAAGCCGTTTGCGCGACTGGATTTCCTCACCGAAATCTACAGGATATGAAGCACTGCACATTACGGTTATGGGACCTAAAGGGCGTTGGGTAGAAATTCAAGTGCGCAGCGAACGTATGGACGAAATTGCCGAAAAGGGCTATGCTGCACACTACAAATACAAACAAGGAGGTACGGAAGAAAGTGGTCTTGACGTTTGGCTCAATCTATTGAAAGAAGCCTTAGAAAATTCTGAACGAAATGCCGTTGATTTTGTTGAAGATTTTAAAATGAATTTATATTCAAAAGAAATTTATGTCTTTACGCCCAAAGGCGAAATAAAATCACTCCCAAAAGGCGCAACCTCTTTAGATTTCTCGTTCAGCATTCACTCAGAAATTGGTATAAAAACCAGAGGGACGAGAGTTAACGGAAAATTAGTTCCTTTGAATTATGTGTTGAAAAGTGGGGATCAAGTCGAGGTGATCACTTCGCCCAATCAAAAACCGACCGTAAACTGGCTGGATTATGTTACTACATCTAGAGCCAAAAACAAAATCAGAAATGTTTTAAATGAAGATACCAAAAAAATTGCAGAAGAAGGAAAAGAACTGCTTACCAGAAAATTAAAACATTTAAAAATCACGCTAAGCGAAGAGGTTATTAATGAATTAGTCAATTTTTTCAGACTAAAAACCAGTTTAGATTTGTTTTATCGCTTTGGGATTGGTGCTATTGACAACCAACAATTAAAAGATTTTGCCGCTCAAAAAAGTAATACGTTAATCAATTTTTTCAAGAACAAAATACGTCGTTCGCCCAACACTGCCGATGAAGATATTCACCGACCCGTCATAAACACCAACTTTGACATGCTTGTTTTTGGAACAGAATATGACAAATTAGATTATAAATTTTCTACGTGTTGCAACCCTATTCCTGGCGACGAGGTTTTTGGATTTATCACCATAAATGAAGGCATAAAAGTTCACAAAAAAGATTGCCCGAACGCCATTGCACTTCAATCGAATTATGCTTACAGAATCATGCCAGCCAAATGGATTGACTCGAGCCAGCAAGAGTTTAAAGCAATTTTAAACATTACCGGAATGGATACTCTGGGGCTAACTAACGAACTTACAAAAGTGATTTCGAATGATATGAACGTTAATATTCAAAGCATATCATTGAGCGGTGAAGCAGGAATTTTTAACGGAAAACTGGCTGTTATTGTTCAAAATAATACGATTTTGAAAAGACTAATTGAGAATATTAAAAAAATTGACGGCATTGACAAAGTGACCAGGGTTTATAAAAACTAGACCTAATTGAACTTTAGACCCAAAATAATAATTTATTAATTTAAAAAATTATCTTTGCGAACTATGACGCACATTACCACTGACAAGAATAATCATCAAGATATTGTGAAAAATGTTTTTACGCTATATCTCGAAAAAAAAGGACATCGAAAAACGCCTGAACGATATGCCATTCTTCAGGAAATCTATAATAGCGAAGATCATTTTGATATCGAAAATTTGTATGTCAAAATGAAAAACAAAAATTATAGAGTTAGTCGTGCAACGCTCTACAACACCATCGAACTTTTGATGGATTGTGCTTTGGTTCGCAAACATCAATTTGGTCAAAACCAAGCGCACTACGAAAAATCCTATTTTGACAAGCAACACGACCATATAATAATGACCGATTCGGGCGAAGTAATAGAATTTTGCGACCCGAGAATTCAGAATATTAAACAAACAATTGAAGATATTTTTGGCATTGAAATACACAATCACTCACTTTATTTTTATGCCAACAAAAAGCAGGAATAAATATTAAAAACAACACAACAAACTAAAAAATGACCGTAGATTTATTATTAGGATTACAATGGGGCGACGAGGGAAAAGGAAAAATTGTAGATGTACTTACCTCAAAATACGATATTATCGCTAGATTTCAAGGAGGACCAAACGCAGGACATACTTTAGAATTCGACGGAATCAAACATGTTTTAAGAACCATTCCATCAGGCATTTTTCATGAAAATAATATTAATATAATTGGAAACGGTGTTGTTATTGACCCGGTGGTTTTTAAAACCGAGTTGGAAGGATTGAAAAAATTTAATTTAGACATCAAATCAAAATTAATAATCTCCAGAAAAGCCCATCTGATTTTACCAACCCATCGTTTGCTAGATGCAGCCTCTGAAGCCTCAAAAGGAAAAGCTAAAATTGGTTCAACTTTAAAAGGTATTGGCCCTACCTACATGGACAAAACGGGTCGAAACGGCATTAGAGTTGGCGACATCGAACTAGCCGATTTTAAAGACAGATATAGAGCCTTGGCAGAAAAACACGAAGCCATGATTGCGTTCTATAACGTGGACATTCAATACAATCTTCCAGAACTTGAAGCAGAATTTTTTGAAGCTATCGAAGAATTAAAACAATTAACTTTTATTGACAGCGAAGAATATCTTGCAAAAGCACAAAAAGAAGGAAAATCAATTCTTTGCGAAGGTGCTCAAGGTTCGTTACTTGATGTTGATTTTGGAACTTATCCGTTTGTGACTTCATCAACAACTACAGCTGCTGGCGCTTGCACAGGTCTCGGAATTGCCCCCAACAAAATCAAAGAAGTTTTCGGGATTTTCAAAGCATACACAACCCGTGTGGGTAGTGGGCCGTTTCCTACAGAAGATTTTGGAACGGCAGGAGATATTATGGCAAAAATCGGAAACGAATTTGGCTCTGTAACTGGCAGAAAACGAAGATGTGGCTGGCTTGATTTGGTTGCTTTGAAATATGCCATTCAAGTGAACGGAGTGACCCAATTGATGATGATGAAAGGCGATGTATTGTCTGGTTTTGAAACGCTTAAAGTAGGCACATCCTATTTGTATAAAGGAATTGAAATTAATCACCTTCCTTATAATATTGAAGAAGAAAATGTAACCCCAATTTACACTGAATTTAAAGGTTGGAATGCCGATTTAACTGGCTTAACTTCTTATGACAGTTTGCCAATTGAGCTAAAAAATTATATTGAATTTATTGAGAAAGAAGTTGAAGTTCCAATAACAATTGTTTCTGTAGGCCCTGATAGAAAGCAAACTATAGTTCGATAGCATAAGTTCACTTTTATTTTTGATAAAAACAATTCATATAATTAGTCCGTGAATATTTAACTTTTGTTGGATTAACAAAGTTGTTTGAATATTAATTTTATGATTCTTTATTTTGTATTTTCGTTTTCTATTTTCGTTGATAAACAATAGTAATTTTAATTCCAATAAAAATGAAAAATAATAAGGTTTACTTAGAAAGAGAATTGCTTTCAGAAAGAAATAAATTCAAAAATGAAACCGACATTTTAAACGAAGTTAAAGCCATTTTTACTCAAAATGATTCGGATCGTGAGCAAATTACAGACAAACTAAAGCAGGAAAGTTCAACAAAATCAAATCAGTTTGTTTTTGATTTATTGCAGACAGATAAAATTTTTCATTTAGACCAAATTAAAACCATTTGTATTGACCACCGCTTGCGTTTTTTAGACACAAGCCTTTTCAAAAATGAAATTCCAGAAGAAGCGATTTCTAAAATCCGACTTCTTGAAAAAGAACACCATACTTCAATTGATGGTTTTAAAATCATTGCGCCCAGCAAAGCTTTTCATCTAAAAAATGACGACGATCCGTTGCTTTTTGCCCCAATCGGCAATGGCTATTATTACTTAATCCATCAATGGGGCAAAGAAATTAATATTTTTAGAAAACTATTGGTTTATCCTGTCCGAAACCTATGGACATTTACTGTTTTTTGTATATTAGTTAGCGTTCTTGCAACTATGATAATGCCCG
>CAIXNQ010000212.1 GCA_903920835.1 uncultured Bacteroidota bacterium
CCGAATGGAGCAAACGCAACGAAATGACACCATTGATTGTAGATTATGTAATGAAAAACCCAAAATGGCGTATCTCGCTTCAAACGCATAAAATCTTGAATATTCCTTAATTTAAAGCTGTTTTATATCACTTCCGCAGCTTCAAAATATTTCTATTAACTCCATTATTCCAACCAAAATGAAACATAAAATAATTTTTCTGACATTGATATTATCGTCGGTAGTATCTATCAACGCACAAAAGTCGAAACCAATGAAGATAAAAAATGATATTTCAAAAGAACAATCAAACAGCAAAAAAGCAGTAGTTTATCAAATCTTTACCCGTTTGTTTGGAAACACAAAAACGCTCAACAAACCTTGGGGAACTATAGAAGAAAACGGCGTTGGAAAATTTAATGATATTAATGACAAAGCGCTTCAAGAACTAAAAAAACTGGGCGTAACTCATGTTTGGTACACTGGCGTTCCGCACCATGCTTTGGTTAGAGATTATACTTCGATAGGCATTTCAAATGACGATCCAGAAGTTGTTAAAGGCCGCGCAGGTTCGCCTTATGCTGTTAAAGATTACTATAATGTAAACCCAGACTTGGCTGTTGACCCAAAAAACAGACTTCAAGAATTCGAGAATTTAATTGCCCGAACTCACAAAAATGGATTGAAAGTAATTATAGACATTGTTCCGAATCATATTGCAAGAAAATATGAAGGCAAAAGCAATCCAAAAGGGGTAACCGACTTTGGTGCTAACGACGATGTTAGTGTTGAATACAAACGAAATAATAATTTTTATTATATTCCAAACATTCCATTTCAAGTGCCTTATTCGTCAGATTACAAACCTTTGAACGGTGAGAAAAACAGTTTAATTGACGGAAAGTTCAATGAAAATCCAGCCAAATGGACCGGAAACGGTTCCAGAAAAGCGCAGCCCGATAGTAATGATTGGTATGAAACCGTGAAGATAAATTACGGCATCAAACCTGACGGAAGCAAAGATTTTCCTGAACTTCCAGCTGGGTTCGACAAAAAAGGAATTAAAGAACATTATGATTTTTGGAAAAATAAAGACGTTCCAGATTCATGGAAAAAATTTAGAGACATTGCGCTCTATTGGACCGCCAAAGGCGTTGATGGCTTTAGATATGACATGGCAGAAATGGTGCCTTATGAATTTTGGAGTTATATGAACTCAGCAATTAAAACCAAAAACCCAAACGCTTTTTTGATAGCAGAGGTTTACAATCCAAAAGAATATAGAAATTATATTCACCTAGGAAAAATGGATTATTTGTATGACAAAGTAGAAACCTACGATTTATTGAAAGCCGTAATCCAAGGAAAAAGTTTGCCCGATCCACTTTCTGATATTCAAAAAAACATGCAGGATATTGAACACAATATGCTTCATTTTTTAGACAATCACGACGAGCAGCGCTTAGCAAGTGCAGCTTTTGCTGGAACTCCAGAAAAAGGAAAACCGCTAATGGTGGTTTCTACAACTTTAAGTTCTTCGCCCACGATGGTTTATTTCGGACAAGAAGTTGGCGAAGCGGGTCTTGAAGATGCAGGATTCGGGAAAAGTACAAGAACAAGCATCTTTGATTATGTTGGCGTTCCGAACCACCAACGATGGATGAATAACGGAAAATTTGATGGCGGACAATTGTCTGATTCCGAAAAAAAACTACGTGATTTTTATAAAAGATTACTTAATTTCTCCATCAAAAGCGATGCTTTGACAGGCGCTTTTCAGGAAATTCAAACCATCAATAGAAGTCAAGCTACGGGCTATGATCCTGGATTATATTCTTTTGTTCGTTGGACAAAATCAGAGAAATTAATCATTATTGCTAACTTTTCTTGGGTGACTGAAAGCAAAACTGAAATTACAGTTCCTGCTGAGGTCATTTCTAAATGGCAATTGAAAGATGGCGAATATTCAATTAGCGACCAACTTTATAATGAATATAAAACCAAATTGATTGTAAAAGAAGGCATCGGAAAAGTCAATATTTCGATAAAACCATCTGAATCATTTATTTTAAAATTATAGAAAATGAAAATGTTCGCTGTTTTTTTTCTTTTGATTGCAACACTATTGCAAGCCCAAAACCCAAGAGTTACTTCAGGTTCGCTAGAACGTTTGCCGCTTTTCAAGTCAAATTATGTTGATGCAAGAAACATCGATATTTGGTTTCCAGAAGGCTATTCAAGCAAAGAGAAATATGCCGTTTTATATATGCACGACGGCCAAATGTTGTTTGATGCTGAAACCACATGGAACAAGCAAGCATGGGAAGTTGACGAAGTAGCAGGAAGTCTGCAATCGACCCATAAGACCAACAAGTTTATTGTAGTCGGCATTTGGAACAATAGTCAAAAACGACATCCAGAATATTTTCCGCAAAAGCCCTATCAAACTTTGACAGAAGAACAAAAAGCGTTTGTGACTTCTGAATTACAAAAAAAAGGACGCGTAACAGATAGTTTTCAACCCATTTCAGATGACTATCTAAAGTTTATTGTGACGGAATTAAAGCCCTACATCGACAGTCATTATCCTGTAAAGACCGACCAAGCCAACACTTTTATTGCTGGTTCAAGCATGGGCGGATTGATTTCGCTCTACGCCATTTGTGAATATCCAAAAGTTTTTGGCGGTGCTGCTTGCTTATCTACGCATTGGCCAGGGATTTTTACGGTCGAAAACAATCCAATTCCAGGGGCATTTGTGGATTACTTAAAGAAAAATTTACCAAACCCAACAAATCATAAAATCTATTTTGATCACGGCGATCAAACGCTTGATGCTTTATACAAACCATTTCAAGAACAAGTAGATTTAGTGATGAAAGAAAAAGGATTTACAGCTAAAAATTGGTTGTCTAAATTTTATGCTGGCAAAGATCATTCAGAAAAATCGTGGCACGAACGATTGGATATTCCGTTGACTTTTTTGTTTTCAAAATAAAATTCCATCTGAAATTACTCTGAATGTTTCGCTATTTACAAAAATTAATTACTTTCGATAAAAAATAAATATGCTCAAAATTGGCGTTTTAGGTGCTGGTCACCTCGGAAAAATACATTTGCGATTACTCAATCAATCGAACAAATATGAACTGGTTGGTTTTTATGATGAAAATTATGAAAATGGAGCAAAAATCGCTGCTGAATTTGGTTATAAACAATTCGACACAATTGCCAAATTAATTCACGCAGTTGATGTAATTGATATAGTTACACCAACATTATCGCACTATAAATGTGCCAAAGTAGCTATAAAATCTGGCAAACATGTTTTTATAGAGAAACCAATTTCTACGACTGTAAATGAAGCCGAGGAAATAATTGCGTTGGCAAAAGAGTATAATGTAAAAGGACAAGTTGGGCATGTAGAACGTTTCAATCCTGCATTCATAGCCGTGAAAGAAATGATTGAAAACCCAATGTTCATCGAAACCCATCGTCTTGCAGAATTTAACCCACGAGGCACTGATGTTCCAGTGGTTTTAGATTTAATGATTCACGATATTGATGCTATTTTGAGTGTTGTTAAATCAAAAGTTAAAGCTGTTCACGCCAGCGGAGTTTCTGTTTTGAGTCAGTCGCCCGATATTGCAAACGCTCGAATTGAATTTGAAAATGGTTGTGTTGCTAACATTACTTCAAGCAGAATTTCAATGAAAAACATGCGCAAATCACGTTTCTTTCAGAAAGACGCCTACATTTCTGTGGATTATCTTGACAAAATCTGTGAAGTAGTAAAAATGAAAGATGCGCCTGAAGTTCCTGGAGATTTTGACATGATACTTCAAAATGCAGAGGGCGAAAAGAAACAAATCTATTTTGCTAATCCTGAAGTAGCTCCAAACAACGCCATTTTAGACGAACTCGAAACTTTTGCTGCTGCTATAAATAATAATACAACCCCAATTGTAACGCTTGAAGACGGAACCGAAGCATTGCGAGTGGCGTATATGATTATTGATTCGATGAATGAAAAATAATAATTTGTTTTAGGTTTAAAGTAATAATAACCTGATACGTTTAAATAAAAATATACTATGAAAACAATAGCTGTAATCGGCGCAGGAACTATGGGCAACGGAATTGCTCACACATTTGCACAAAGCGGTTTTACCGTAAAATTAATCGATATCTCTGAGAAATCATTAGAAAAAGGAATGGCAACCATTGCTTCAAACCTCGACAGAATGGTTTTAAAAGGTACTATATCTGAAGACGACAAGCACAAAACCATTGCTAATATTATTACTTACACCGACATTAAAGATGGTGTTGTTGGAACTGATTTAGTGGTTGAAGCGGCTACAGAAAACATCAATCTGAAACTAAACATCTTCAAACAATTGAGCGAAGTGAGTGACCACAACGTTATTTTGGCAACCAACACTTCATCAATCTCGATAACTCAAATTGCTGCCCAAGTTGTTCATCCAGAACGTGTGATTGGTATGCACTTTATGAATCCAGTGCCGATAATGAAATTGGTCGAAATCATTCGTGGTTACAACACTTCTGATGAAGTAACCAAAATCATTATGGAACTCTCGTTAAAACTTGGAAAAACTCCAACAGAAGTGAACGATTATCCCGGATTTGTTGCCAACCGAATTTTGATGCCGATGATTAATGAATCAATCGAAACACTTTATAACGGTGTTGCTGGTGTTCAAGAAATTGATACCGTAATGAAACTCGGCATGGCACACCCAATGGGACCATTGCAACTTGCCGATTTTATCGGACTTGATGTTTGCCTTTCGATTTTGAACGTAATGTACGATGGATTTAAAAATCCAAAATACGCTC
>CAIXNQ010000213.1 GCA_903920835.1 uncultured Bacteroidota bacterium
AAATCGTGATTGCCAACAAAAAAATAAATTGGAATTCCAGCATCTCTAATTTCTGCAAGTTTTCCAAGAATACGAACGAAACCTTTAGGAACGACAGTTTTATATTCAAACCAAAAGTCAAATAAATCGCCTAATAAGAAAATGGCAGTGGCATCTTTTTTGATTTCATCAAGCCATTTGACAAATTTCTGCTCTCTTGGCAAACTCAATGCTCTTGTTGGAGCACCAAAATGTTGGTCAGATGCAAAATAAATTTTCGTATTCATCTTAAATTCGGAATTGATTTTTAAAGAAAGCAAATATAGAGATTATCAATTTAAGACAATTATAATATTTTCTTTAATAGAAAGTCTTTCACTATTTATAATTCTCTCAATAAATTTAAAATTAAACATTATGCTAAATAAGAATATTGAACTGGTTGAAACGAAATTTTCAATCTTCAATTTGCCAAAAATAACATAAGAATACTGCTCTTTTAAAATTAATCTGTAAATTTGCTGATCTAAAAATATATTTATTATGGCATTAGCAATAACAGATGCTACTTTTGATGAAGTAGTTTTGAAATCAGATAAACCAGTAATGGTTGACTTTTGGGCGGCTTGGTGTGGCCCATGCAGAATGGTTGGACCCATCATTGATGAAATTCACACAGAATATGAAGGAAAAGCTATTGTTGGTAAAGTTGACGTAGATGCAAACCAAGAATTTGCTGCAAAATATGGCGTTAGAAACATTCCGACGGTTTTAGTTTTTCACAAAGGAGAAGTTGTAGGTCGTCAAGTTGGAGTTGCACCAAAACAAACTTATACAGACAGTATCGACGCACTTTTGTAGTATTCTATCTCAAAAAAATTAAAAGGCTAATGTAACAATTAGCCTTTTTTTCGTTTAAATCAATTATTTTGAAATCTACATTATTAGAAAACATGAAAATAGCACTTCTTCAATCGGATTTGGTTTGGGAACATCCAGCACAAAACAGAACAAAGTTTCAGTCGATGATTGAAAAACTCCCAGCTGATGTAGATTTAATTGTTTTGCCCGAAATGTTTACAACAGGTTTTTCTATGAATGCAGAAGCAGTTGCTGAACCAATGAACGGGCCAACAGTTTCTTGGTTGCAATCTATTGCTAAAGACCGAAATTGTGCTTTAACAGGCAGTTTAATTATTACAGCAAACAGTAAATTCTACAACCGATTGGTATTTGCGTTACCGAATGGCGAACTTTATAGCTATGATAAAAGGCATTTGTTTTCTTTAGCAAATGAAGCCAAAATATATACCTCAGGCACCGAAAAACTTATTGTAAATTACCGTGGTTTTTCCATTTGTCCGCTAATTTGCTATGATTTACGGTTTCCAGTTTTCTCTAGAAATACAATTTATTATGATTTGTTACTTTATGTTGCCAATTGGCCAACAGCTCGTTTGCAAGCTTGGGACATTTTGCTAAGGGCTCGCGCTGTTGAGAACATGTGTTATGTTGTTGGTGTAAACCGAACAGGAACAGATGAATCTTCATTAGATTATGCAGGACATTCGCAGGCAATTGACTATTTGGGCAACTACATTCTTGAACCAAAACAAGATTCAGGTGCATTTATAATAAATATCGATAAAGAAAAAATGCTCCAAACAAGACTAAAATTAGGCTTTCTTGATGATCTAGATCGATTTGAATTATTATAGTCGAAATCCTTAATTGAATTAGAAATTGAGTTGAGTTTAAAGAATCAAACGGTACTATCTGAAGACTTTATATATATAAATTTGGTTAATAATGTCACAATAATAATGATTTTTGATAATAAATCTTAAATTATTCTTTTATAAAAACAAATATTTTTTATGAAATTATTTAAGAATGAAATGATTAATTATTTTTATTTGAAAAGTTACAATATTAAATCATATTAAACTAATTTTGGAGCTAAACCGTTCCCCATTCATTGACTTTATTGGCATCCATTTTTAGAAAAATGAATAACAAGATAGTAAAACCCCACAGTCCAGACCCTCCGTAGGAAAAGAAGGGTAGGGGCACGCCTATTGTTGGAAAGATTCCTAATACCATAGCGATATTTACAAAGGTGTGGATGAATAAAATGCCAGCGACACAATAACCATAAACCCTACTGAACTTGGTTCGTTGGTGTTCGGCGAGATAAATTATGCGTAATATTAGGGTTATAAATAATCCAATAACAACTAATGACCCAATAAATCCCCATTCTTCCCCGACGGTCGTAAAAATATAGTCGGTATGCTGCTCTGGCACAAATCCGCCCTTGGTTTGCGTGCCTTCAAGAAAGCCTTTGCCTAGCCAGCCGCCAGATCCTATAGCAATTTCAGATTGATTGGTGTTGTAGCCAATGCCTTTCATATCTACAGCTTTACCTAAAAGGATATTAAAACGGTCGCGGTGGTGTTGTTTGAAAACATGATTAAAAACATAGTCAACCGAAAATACAAAACCCGTAATTAAAATAAATGCAATCGTACTAAAAATATAGTTTCTGTTGATTCTTCTGCTTCTAATGTAAATTAGCACTATCAACAATCCAGCTACTAAAGATATGTAAACAGGTTCAAAGATTAGTGCCATTACAAACAAAAATATGGCAGTAAACCCTAACATTATATACCATGAAGGCAGCCCTTCGCGGAAAAGAACAAGCATAAAGATGGAGTAAATTAATGCACTTCCAGGATCGGGTTGTGGTAATATTAATAGTACTGGCAGAAATACTATAATCAACGACTTTATTTGATAAGATACTTTTGATAAATCTACCTGAACATCGCTTAAGTATTTAGCCAGTGCTAATGAGGTAGCGGCTTTTGCAAATTCGGAGGGTTGCAGTGTGAAACTACCAAAACCATACCAACATCGTTGACCAGCAATTGTTTTTCCAAAGACGAAAAGTCCTGCGAGCGAGATTAGTGATACTATAAATATGATGCTGGCATACTTTTCATAGAACTTTGCGTCTGCAAATAGCACAACTAATATTATTGGAAAGGTTAGAATAATGAATAATAACTGTTTTCCATAGATTTGATTGAAGTCTAACAATGATGCGTTGACATCTGTAGTTGCTAATGATGAGGAATAGATGTTCATCCAGCCTAATCCAACCAGTGTAATGTAGATTAAAACACTTGCCCAATCTATATAGTTTGATACGCCTTGATCTTTCACTTTTTCAGGAGGTATTTTAGAATGATTAATTTTCTTGAGACTCTTCTTTTGAAGGAGTTTCTGGTTTTATTTCCGGAAGTAGAATTTCTTTGGGTCTGTTGGATAACAACGTATCGTTAGGTTTTTTTACAAAACGAGCATATTGACTTTCTAAGCTGGTGTTTAAGATTCGTTTTTCTAAATCTGTTCTAGTAATTTTTCTTTTGATATATTTTTCAATCATCAAACTCGCTATTGGACCCGCAATTGTCGCTCCAAAACCACCATTTTCTACAAGTATTGCGATGGCAATTTTTGGGTCGTCTTTAGGTGCAAAAGCTACAAATATAGAGTGGTCATGAAGTTTTACACGTTCGCCATTAATCTTAGCAAAATTTTCTGCTGTTCCAGTCTTTCCGCAAATATCAATTTCTGGAACGTTTAGTCCGTGGGCAGTTCCGAAGTTATAAACATCAAATAAACCACTAATCATTGGGGGAAAATACTTTTTGTCGATGGTTGTGATATGTTTGGTAGTAAATTTTTTATCAATGGGTTTTCCTTTAATTCGTTTGATAATGTGTGGCGTATAATATTCGCCTTGATTTGCCACTGCCGCCATCATATTAGCAAGTTGGATTGGGGTTGCTAACACTTCGCCTTGCCCGATTGCGTTTGAAATAATGGCTGTGTTGCGCCAGCCGCCATTCGGATACATTCTTTTATAAGATTTTGCTGACGGGATGTTGCCTTTTCTTCCTGTTGGCAGGTCATAGCCCATAAATTGACCAAGTCCAAAACTTTTGACATGGTTACTCCATGCTTCGACGGCTTTGTAGGGTGTTGATTCGTAGCCAATGGTACGCAAGTAAACATTTGAGAAGTAAGCGTTGCAGGATTTATAGATTCCGACATGAAGATCGCGCACACCACCACCACAATGGCATCCTTGAAAGCGACCTCTGGCATAACTGAAGCCATGACTGCACATAAATGTAGTCTGTTCGTCAATAACTTGCTCCTGTAGCCCTACTAATCCGGTCATTATTTTAAAAGGCGAACCAGGAGGATATTCTGCCAATAGACCTCTGTCATAAGTTGGCTTGGCTAACGAGTCATTATAGAGAATCGTGTAGTTTCGGGATCTTTCTCGACCTACTAAAAGTGCAGGATCATAGGATGGGGCGGTGACCAACGCAAGAATCTCGCCAGTTTTGGGCTCTATGGCTACAAT
>CAIXNQ010000214.1 GCA_903920835.1 uncultured Bacteroidota bacterium
AACATTTTCACCATTTTGGTTTAAAATTGTATCTGTTGCTACGGCAGTTTTTCCAGTTTGACGGTCGCCAATAATAAGTTCACGTTGACCGCGTCCAATTGGAATCATTGCATCAACCGAAACTAAACCTGTTTGTAAAGGTTCATATACTGAACGACGGGAAATAATTCCAGGTGCAGGTGATTCAATTAAGCGAGTTCCGTCACTTTTGATAGCGCCTTTTCCGTCAATTGGTCGTGCTAAAGCATTTACAACACGTCCTAAGAAAGCTTCTCCAACAGGAATTTGGGCAATTTTCCCAGTCGCTTTTACAGAAGCACCTTCTTGTAGTGTTAAACCATCACCCATTAATACTGCACCTACGTTATCACTTTCAAGGTTTAAAGCAATACCTACAGTACCATCTTGGAATTCTAAAAGTTCGCCAGCCATTACTTTTTCAAGACCATAAATACGAGCAATACCGTCACCTACATTTAAAACAGTTCCAACATTGCTAATTTTTACTTCTTGATTATAACTTTCGATCTGTTGGCGAATAATACTCGAAATTTCATCAGGTCTAATTTTTACCATTTGTCAATAATGTTGTAAGCTAAAAGTTTTTAGGGATAAGTAGCTTTTTAATAGTACACCCAATGTTTCTTTTACGCTTTGAAAATTCTGATTTGTTTATGTAATTTGCTTCATTTTTGTTTTTTAGTAAAACTGAAACTGAAGCAAAAACTGAAACGGGAAGCCGAAAACTAAAAATGAATAGCAAAAGCAAAGCGCATTTGGGCTCTTACTATAAAGGCATTTTTCCTAAAAGGGAAATATTTAAGTCAATAAGACGTTTTTGCGCTGAACTATCATTTTTCATTTTTGTACGAAGTTGAGAAAAGGCACGCTCAACAGATAATTTAATAACTTGATCACGAACTTGACTTAATGCTTTCTCTTCTTCAAAACGAAGAGTAGCTTGTTTTGTCTCTTCAAGACGTCGAATTTCTTCTTCTGTTCGTTCAAAAAGATTCTTTGTAGCTTGAGTTGCTGCGGTATTTCCTTGTTGACGAATTTCGATAGCTTTTGTTTTTGCAGATTGAACTTTTTGTTTTGCTTGTTCTAGTTTTTGTTGAGCTTCTAAAAATCGTTCATCAGCACTTTGAATAGTGGAAAGGATTCTTTGTTTACGGTCTTGAAGAATTGAAGTTAAAACATCACCGCCTAAATAAAGAACAACAGCAATAACCACAGCTAAATTAATAATGTTGGTTTCAATAATATCAAAATTGAAACCAAATGATCCTTCGGCTTCTGAAATAAAAGCCAATTCGTGCGCGGGTGTGAACCCAAATAAGTTTACTATTGACACAAAAAAGTCTCCTCTTGATTTCTTCTATCCAATACAGTTTTAGTTTTTTTTTAGTTTTAACTAAAATGAAACACAAAGCTTCCTGCGTATTAAGTTTTTCCGCGTCGCGGAAAAACCAACCCAAAAGATTTAACTAAATATCGGATTAGATATAGTTTTCATTAATAAAACGCTTTTCTAGACTAAAATAAAAAAGATAAACTTTTCATATTGTGTAAGGAAAATATCCTTTTAATCTTTATTCGGTGCACGCTCTATTTCTGGTTCACTTTTTCCATTTAAGCAAAAAGTGAACCAGAAATAGATTTCCTACCCCTACGTTTTTAATAAAATGATAGAATCTATAATTAGTGAATTAATTAACCAGCAAATGGGTTAGCAAATAGAAGCGCTAAAGCAACTACAAGACCGTAAATTGTTAAAGCTTCCATGAAAGCTAGTGAAAGTAATAGAGTACCACGAATTTTGCCTTCAGCTTCTGGTTGACGTGCAATACCTTCTACTGCTTGACCAGCAGCTGTTCCTTGACCAATACCAGGACCGATTGCACCAAGACCAATAGCTAAACCTGCACCAACAACTGAAGCTGCACCGATTAATGGATTCATGATAATCTCCGATTATAAATTAAAACGAAACAAATTTAGCCGCAATTCGGAAAAATTTGAAACGTAAAATTTTTAAAAATTTAAATCTTTTCTGAAGTATGAATCTTGACTTATTTAAAATTTTTATCTATTTTTAACAAGTCATTGATTTATCCAACAGATTCAGATTTTTTGTTCATTTGTAAATGAAACAAATAATGAAAAGCTCGGGGTGTTAATTTTAAATATAAACTAACACCCCGAGCTTTCGAGGTGGACAAAGTTTAAAATTGTTCTTTGGTCCAAAAAACGTAGAGTGGGTAAGTTTTTTCACTGAAATGAGTATGAATAAAATTATTTTATTTGATTCAAAAAACTTAACTACATTACTAAATATAAGTTTTTAGTGGAAAAACTTATATTTAACAAAAACGCTTAATCTAAGTATATGAAAGACAAATGGAATCTGCAAGGTAAAACAACATTATTTTTATAACTTCAAAATAAATCATCGCCTACAAAATATACTGGGCAAAAGGTTTTATCTTTAGATTTTGTAGGAGATGAAAAATAGAAAAGTTTTGATGGAAATTATATTGAGCAGCAAGCGGAAAAATTTAATTAATGATGATCTTCTAAAGCTTCACCAATGTAAGCACCCGCTAATGTTGCAAAAATAAGAGCTTGAATTGCACTTGT
>CAIXNQ010000215.1 GCA_903920835.1 uncultured Bacteroidota bacterium
TGGCGTTGGTCATGACATTAATCGGCAACCCCATTAAAGCTTTTTTATTAAAAAGGCTTCGGTTTTCAAATAATCTCGCAACCATAGGGACTATTCTAGTTTTCACGACGATTATTGTTGGTTTTTTAATGTTGTTTATTCCGCTGTTAATCGCTCAGGGCGATAATTTGTCGTTGTTGAACACTAAAGCTATTGAGAAAAATGTTCTGGAACTTTATGGTCAGCTGAATCATTTTTTCAACAAGCATCATTTCAATTTTCAAGCGTTCATCAAAGAATCGAATCTGTCATCTAAAGTCGATTTTGCTTTGCTTCCCAATTTTCTGAACTCCATAATTGGTTTTATAAGCGATTTCGGTATGGCATTCGGTGCTGTTTTGTTCATTACTTTCTTTTTCTTGAAAGACAAAAAACTCTTTACGCAAGCTGCAAAAACACTCTTGCCCGACCAACATGAAGATAAAATCTTGAACTCTCTTGATAAAATCAACAATTTATTGTCTCGTTATTTTATCGGAATTATCATTCAGCTGTCGTTTGTTTTTGTGCTGTATTTAATCGTATTGCTAATTTTCGGAATTCAAAATGCTTTGGTCATTGCTTTTCTTTGTGCAGTGCTCAACATCGTTCCTTATATTGGTCCGCTAATCGCATCGATATTAGCAGCTCTATTGACCATGATTAACTATCTGGGTGCTGATTTTCAAAAAGAAACTTTGCCAACAACCATCTATGTTTTATTGGGGTTTTGGGTGGTTCAAATTATTGACAACAATGTTTGCCAGCCCATTATTTTCTCTAATAGTGTGAAATCGCATCCGCTCGAAATTTTCATAGTGATTTTATTAGCTGGTTTCTCTATCGGAATTGTGGGTATGATTGTCGCTATTCCGTGCTATACAATGCTGAAAGTAGTGGGGAAAGAATTTCTGCCGGACAATAAAATCATTCAACTATTGACCAAAAATATTTAGATTGAACGCACAGCTTTTAGAACCCGCAATTCAAGAATTTATCGACCAAAACATTGGTGCTGATGTTGCAAAACTGGCGTTTCAGAAGAATCCATTTGACGGAATTTCGTGGCAAGAGATTTTAAAACAAATTGCTTCAAAAACCAAATCGAAAACCAAATTGCCCAGCTTTTTTGAAGCCAAAAACATGATTTATCCGAGCAAAATTTCTGTAGAACAAACCTCGTCTGAAGTTACTGCAAAATATAAATCAAGCTTGGTTTCGGGCGATAAATTGCTAGATGCTACAGGTGGTTTTGGGATTGATTCCTTCTTTTTCTCTAAAACAGTTTCAAACGTTATTCATTGCGAAATCAATCCGGAATTATCGACGATTGTTCGTCATAATTTCAAGCAATTGAAAGCCGAAAATATTGATTGTTTTGCAAAAGACAGTTTGGAATTTCTAGAAGAAAACAACCTTTTTTTCGATTGGATTTACATCGACCCGTCACGAAGAAACGAGCATAAAGGCAAAGTTTTTATGCTGGCAGACTGCTTGCCAAACGTTCCTGAATTGCAGGAAATCTATTGGAAATATACCCACAAACTGCTCCTCAAAACTGCTCCACTACTTGATATTGCCGCTGGATTAAGTGAGTTGAAAAACGTAAAAACAATTCATATTGTAGCCGTAAACAATGAAGTGAAAGAATTGCTTTGGGAAATTGAAAAAGATTATACTGATTTTGTTAAAATCAAAGCTATTAATTTAGGTAAAAAGACTCCAGAAGTTTTTGAATTTGAGCATACCTCCCACCCTATCTCAGTTTTGTATAAAACTCCTCAGAAATATTTATATGAACCCAACAGTGCCATTATGAAATCGGGCGGGTTTGACCAAGTGGCAGCCCAATTCAATTTAGGCAAACTGCATCAAAATTCGCATCTCTATACTTCAAATGAAATTATAGATTTTCCGGGGCGTGTGTTTGAAATTCAAAAGCAATTCGGCTATCAAAAAAACGATATAAAAACCCATTTATCTGGAAATAAAATCAATGTGAGCACCCGCAATTTTCCTGAAACTGTCGAGCAACTTCGCAAGAAATGGCGGCTTTCTGACGGCGGAACTGATTATTGTTTTTTTACAACCGACCTAAACAATGCAAAAATAGTTTTACTTTGCAAGAAAATTTAATCCATCAATGAAACAGCTTTTTTTAATCATTTCTCTTTTTGTTTTAAACAATATTAATGCGCAAAAACCCTGCGAATTTAGCACCGATGTCAAAGACAGTTTGGGCACCTACAAATCGACCAAAGATTATTTGATGTATGAACACAACTTTGGCAGCAAGAAAGATTATATTTATTTTTCGTTAATTAACACCGACGGAATGCCGAGCCTGAACGTGCAGTTTATCAATAAAGATAGTGGTTTTGTGAAAGCAAAATGCCTCAACAGCAAATCAAAAATCTATTTGCAACTCAACAACGGAAAGATCATCACCCTTATTCACGAAGAAAAAGACGACTGTGGCACCCTGCTGATGGACGATAAAAAGAACAATGTTCGGGTGCTTTCGGGAGCGTTTTTGTTCCCAAAAGGCAGTATCGAAGAATTGAAAACTTCGCCCATTTCGTTTATCCGCATCAAGTTTTCAATAGACACCGAAGATTATGTCATGTCAAAATCGCTCGTATCTGAAATGGATTCTAAAGCCTATAACCCAAACAACTATTTTATAGATTACATAGATTGCGTTCGGTAGTTAGATTTGAGATTATTTTAAATCAGCCACAAATTTCACGAAATACACAAATTATTACTTCGACTTATTGATACCAATTATTCATTGCAAAGCAATGAATTTGTCGAATTTTTAGAGATTTAATTCGTGAATTTAGTGTAATTCGTGGCGAAAGTTTAATATTATTTTGTTTGCAAACTTAAAATTGAATTAAATAAATATATTTGTGAACTTTAACAAAATCAAAAAAACATGAAAACAACCTTACTATTCTTAGCTGTCATGTGCTGTAACCTCAGCATTTTTTCGCAAAATCCAACACTGAATATTACGCAACCAACTTGTTCATCGCCTTATGGAACTGCCCAAGTAACTAGCCCTTTAAGTGGCTATAGTCCAATTGCATCAAATTTATACATTTCAGAAGTTACTGATGCAGCATTAGGCTCACTATCATATATTGAAATTTTTAACGGCACGGGTGCTACAGTTAACCTTTCAAATTATAAACTTAAAATCTTTTCTAACGGATCATCAACTGCTAGTTGCGATTTGAGTTTGTCGGGATCTGTGAATAATTACAGTGTATTTGTTGTTGCTGTCGGGAGCACGACCAATCTTGGAGGCGTTATTCCAAACCAAACTTTTGCTTCTTGTATTGGATTTAATACTAACGATGCCGTGATACTAGCCACAAGCAGCAACGTAGCCATTGATTTGTGGGGCTCAACAACAGGAACTGTCTTCACACCACTAGGTCAAGCGGGCTATACGTACAGACGCCACATTGATGCAACTGTTCCAAGTTTGACATTTATTCCTACTGACTGGACAGCACTCGACCCAGAAGATTATACTAATGTTGGCAGCTATTCCACCTCAGCAGATTATCAGTACAGTATTGATAATGGTCCATTTCAATTTAGTACAGTTTTTACACAACTCGTTGCAGGAAATCATGTAATCAAGGCTCAAAATCTTGTTACTGGTGTCTCCACAGAAACCTCATTTGATATTATTGTAGCAGTGCCAACCAATCCGGTTACTGATTTTGTTTACCAATCACCAATCTGTCAAAACAATTCAGTTGTTATTCCAAACAAAGCGACTGGTTTTACTGTTGGAGGCATTTTTTCATGTTCAACACTGCCTTCTTTAAATCCAAATAATGGCGCATTTATTACTTCACAAGTTCCTCCAGGAAATCATCTAATTACTTACATAGTTTCTTCAAATAGTGCCACTTGTCTCAACGGCGGAAGTTCTATTTTTAATCTAATTATCCAACCTGTAAGCAATATGCCACAAGGACCTACTGATCAAACATTGACCATACCTAATGCAACTATATCAAATTTAGTGATTTCACCAACAAACGTGACATGGTATATGAGTTTAACTGATGCACTAAATAATACAAATCATTTGTTTAACACAACCCCATTAGTTGATGGTGCGACCTATTATGCTGTTAATAATTTTAATGGTTGCCCGAGCAACCCGTATCCTGTGACTGTGCATTTCAATCTGTCAACTAGCGCATTCAATGATTTTAATTTTCAAATAATTCCAAATCCAGCCACTGCAACTATAAATATTCAAACTCCAAAAGAGGTTACTATTGATAAAATTAGCATTAGCGACCTGAGTGGAAAAACAATTTTATTCCAAACAACTTTCAATAATAATCAAGTAAATCTGGCGCAACTTTCGGCAGGAATCTATTTAATCGAAGTATATTCAGGTGAAAGAAAATTTCAAACCAAGTTTATTAAGGAGTAAAATAGTGTTATTTAATTTATACTCTGCCAAAA
>CAIXNQ010000216.1 GCA_903920835.1 uncultured Bacteroidota bacterium
AACATGAAAACCTACTTTCTACAATCAAAAAATGTGCTGCTGCTTGTCGTTTTTTTTCTAATTTATAGTCAAATAAACGCATCAGTTCCAGACAGCCTTGCGATAAATAAAGCCAAGACTGAACAGTTGCAAGCCACAGCAATGATTCATCGGCTTGAGGAAATTAAAAACCTAGACAAATCAAACCTTTCTCGTGCCGAAAAAAAACAACTTAGAGCCGAAGTTAAAGCTATTAAATCAGGTTTAAGCTTATCGGGCAATGGTGTTTATCTTTCTATTGGTGCGATAATAATTATCATTTTGTTATTGATTTTATTGCTATAATCTTAAACACAAAACGCCATGATCAACGTAAAGAAAGAAGGAATCATTCTCGAAAAAACTACTTTAGAATTTGAAAACGAAGGCGTGCTCAACCCCGCTGCTATCCGACAAGGAAAATATGTTCACTTGTTTTATCGGGCGGTCCATCAAGGCAATCATTCCAGCATTGGTTATTGCTTATTGAATGGTCCTTTAAAGATTGAAGATCGGCATTACAAACCTATTCTGGTTCCTGAATTTGATTATGAAATGCAAGGACTCGAAGACCCTCGAATTGTCAAAATTGATAAGACTTATTACCTTACTTATACCGCTTTTGATGGTGTAAACGCTTTGGGTTGTCTGGCAACTTCTACCGATTTAATTCATTTTGAAAAAAAAGGCGTTATTGTTCCGCAAATTACTTATGAAGAGTTCAACAAACTCTCCGACACCAATCCAGCAATGGATTCTAAGTATTTTCGATACAATCAACACGAAGGCATTCTTGAAAAAGACGGCATTAAGATGTTGGTTTGGGACAAAAACGTAATCTTTTTTCCAAGGAAAATAAACGGCAAGTTCTATTTTATGCACCGCATTCGACCCGAGATCCAAATTGTGGTTGCGGTAGAAAATCTATCCGATCTCAAGCTTGATTTTTGGCACGAATACTTTCATAATTTTGATAAATATGTTTTGCTGTCTCCCAAATATGAACATGAAGTTAGCTACATTGGTGGCGGTTGTCCTCCGATAGAAACGCCCCAAGGTTGGTTGCTCATCTATCACGGCGTGAAAGACAGTTTGTCGGGCTATGTTTATTCTGCCTGTGCTGCTTTACTCGATTTAGAAAATCCGCAAATAGAAATTGCACGTCTTCCTTACCCTTTGTTTAAACCAGAATATGTTTGGGAACTTAAAGGCGAAGTAAATAATGTTTGTTTCCCAACAGGAGCTGTTGTTTTTGATGATATGCTTTATATTTATTATGGTGCCGCCGACGAACGTATTGCTTGCGCATCAATTTCTGTAACCGAATTAGTCACCGAATTGCTAGTTCATAAAATTTCTTAACATGAGCCACAACAACACCCAAAAAACCAACTTCAGTTTTATAGATGCCATGCAATTGAACAAAACCATTAATCTTTTGCCGGAGATTTTGGTCATCACAACTTTTCCGCCCAGAGAATGTGGCATTGCCACTTATTCGCAAGACCTAATTTATGCACTTAATAACAAGTTTAAAAATTCTTTTTCGTTGCTCATTGCCGCTGTTGAGGAAAACTCCGAACATTTTTTTTATGAAGAGGAGGTTTATGCTGTTTTGAACACCGAAAACCCAGAATCCTACTTGCATCTTGCGCACAAATGCAACGAAAACGAAAGCCTAGAACTGATTTTGGTGCAGCATGAATTTGGTTTGTTCAAAAACAATGAAGCCGATTTGATTGCGTTCCTGCAATTGGTCAATAAACCAAAGATTATTGTTTTTCACACGGTCTTGCCGCAACCCAATGACCAATTGAAACAACATATTTTAGACATTGACAATGCCGCCGATGCTTTTATTGTAATGACCAAAGCTTCTGCTAGGATATTGAGCAATGATTATAACATTCCTTTGCATAAAATTAGCATCATTCCCCACGGAACGCACCTTGTCGAACACCTCGACAAGCAAATGCTGAAGATAGAATATGGTTTTGAAGGGCGAAAAATTCTTTCGACCTTCGGGCTGTTAAGTTCGGGCAAAAGTATTGAAACCACTCTCGATGCGCTGCCTGCAATCATAAAAAGCCAACCTTCAATTTTGTTTTTAATCATTGGAAAAACGCATCCGTCGGTGGTTAAATCCGAAGGAGAAGCATACAGAATGTTTTTGGCAGATAAAATCGAAGAACTGCATTTGGAAGAACACGTCATGTTTGTCAATCAATATTTATCGTTGCCCGTTCTGCTGAAATACCTTCAACTGACCGATGTTTATTTGTTTACTTCTAAAGATAGAAACCAAGCTGTTTCGGGCACTTTTGCCTATGCGATTAGCTGTGGTTGCCCCATAATTTCAACGCCAATTCCGCATGCCAGCGAAGTGCTTCAAAACGAAACCGGCATTATCATAGACTTTGAAAATCCAAAGCAACTGGGTTCAGAAGTGATTCGGTTGCTTAATGATGCACAACTTCAAAAGAACATTAGTCTGAATGGTCTGCATAAAATGGCACCCAATTCTTGGGAAAACACCGCCATTGCCCATCTTCGATTGTTTAAAAAATACAGCAACAACCCGATTAAGTTGGTTTATAACATTCCACAAATCAATCGGTCGCACCAAATCAATATGACTACTGATTTTGGAATTATTCAGTTTGCCAAAATCAATAAACCCGACCTCAATTCTGGCTATACGCTCGACGACAACGCCCGAGCATTAGTAGCGATGTGTCAACAATATGAACTGACTACCGATAAATTAGATCTGGCTTACATCAATTTATATCTTGATTTCATTAAGTTTTGTCTGCAACCCAACGGCAAATTTTTGAACTATGTTTCCATAGATAAAAAATTTACTGCCCAAAACAATGAAAACCTTGATGACAGTAACGGTCGGGCAATATGGGCATTGGGTTATCTGTTGTCGATTAGCTATAAGCTGCCTTCTGCAACGGTTAAAATAGCCGACCAATTGTTTAACAAAGCCCTTGCCAACGTTAATAATATTCACTCTACGCGTGCCATGGCGTTTATCATCAAAGGAATTTACTTGAGCAATTACAACCTCAACATCTATACAAAAACAAAACTAATTAAACATTTTGCCAACAAGCTGGTGCAGATGTACCTCCATGAATCAAACGACAATTGGCAGTGGTATGAAAGCTATTTGACCTACGCCAACAGTATTTTGCCCGAAGCAATGCTCTATGCTTATTTGGCAACAGGCGATTTGGTTTATAAAAAAATAGCCCAGAACTCTTTTCGGTTTTTACTTTCAAAAACATTTGAAAACAACAGCATTAAAGTCATTTCAAACAAAGGTTGGTTGCACAACAATAGCGTGGCAAACAAACCCGTTGGCGGTGAACAACCGATTGACATTGCCTATACGATAATTACACTCAACAAATTCTATCAAGTTTTTAACCAAAAAGAATTTCTTGACAAAATGAACAGCGCATTCAACTGGTTTCTGGGCGACAACCACCTGCATCAGATTATCTATAATCCTTGCACTGGCGGCTGCTATGACGGACTTGAAGAAGATTACATCAACCTGAATCAAGGAGCCGAATCGACTATTAGTTATTTAATGGCGCGCCTCACCATCGAAAAACAAAAGATTGAAGCCCTAGCCATAAACGAACTGCATCACAATTATTTTCCGGCACTTTATCCTTTGAATGGGACAAAAGTAAGTGTTGAGTTGTGAGTTATGAGTTTTTAGTTGGGAAGAGGAAAGAAGAAAGAAACAAGAAACAAGAAAAAAGACAATAGACGGATAGATGATAGAAGTAAATATCTGAATTTACAAATAATTCACAATTCATAATTAATAATTCACAATTCATAATTAAAAAAAATGATCCCAAAAATAGGAATATCCGAAACAAATCTTCAAAAAAATACAGCTCGATTGAGCATCATCCTTGCCGATGAAATGACACTTTATGTCAAAACACGCAAGTTTCATTGGAACATCACGGGCGAGAGTTTTATGGAGTTGCACAAACTTTTTCAGCAACAATATTCAGAGCTCGAAGCTATAATTGATGAGGTTGCAGAACGAATCAACAAACTTGGTGAGCGCACTATTGGCACCATGCACGAGTTTTTGCAACAAACCAGAATTAAAGAACAGCCCAGCCAATATCCGACCCAAGGAACGATGCTGAGCGAACTCAACACCGACCACGAAACCCTGATTGCACAACTCCGAATGGACATTGACCTCTCTCAAAACGAATCTCACGACGCTGGAACTGCCGACCTTTTGACTAAAATATTACAACAACACGAAACCATAGCTTGGGTGCTGCGCCGCTACTTGAGTTAGTTATGGGTTTTGAATTTTAAATTTTGAGTTGTTGATGAAGTATTGATTTTAGTAAATTAAATAACTAACAGATATATTGAAAAAGGCTATTTGATGTCTCGATAGAAAAATCTAGACATAAACGAGCACTCTTTGCCTTCTAGACTTTTCTATCGAGACATAAACGAGCACTCTTTGTCTTCTAGATTTTTCTATCGAGACATAAACGAGCACTCTTTTCCTTCTAGATTTTTCTATCGAGACATAAACGAGCCCCGATAGCGCGGATTTGCAATCCGTGCCCACAATCAACTTCAAAACAAATCTAATAAAACAACTTCTAAATCATTATCCAATCCTGCATAATTCCTTGCAGAACTAAAATAATAATCTTCTGGTTGAGTTACTATTTTATCTTTAACAGGATTATTGTGAATGTAATCTATTTTTTGTTTTATAAATGAATTGCTATAAATATGTTCCGCATGATAACCATCTTGCCATACTTTATAGCGCTGTTCACGTTTTAAATGATGACATGCTTTTTGAAAATATTCAAGCATCCATTCTCTTCTACTTTCGGGTTCATCATTGATTGTTTGAATAATTTTTTTAGAAGTAAATTTTTTAAAATCTCTTAGTACATCAGACAGGATAAAACCATTTGTGGCTTTGCAAAATATATGAATATGACTGCTCATTATACAATAAGCATAAATCTCTAATCCTTTATTTTGTTGGCAATGTTGTAACG
>CAIXNQ010000217.1 GCA_903920835.1 uncultured Bacteroidota bacterium
GCGGTTTTATCGCAGTTCATTTTATGAGCGACCCTACAAATGTTACTTTAAACCCTGAAACAATTCTAAAATTAAAGCAGCTAGGTATTGACAATCCCAACGGAAAGTTAGAACCAGCTTTGATTTTTGGTTCAGAATTTTATCGTTCACCCAAAGCAATTTCGATTCTTTTAATAGGTGGTTTTTTAATAGGTTTTGGTTCTCGTTATGCTGGCGGATGCACCTCTGGACACGCTATTGCTGGAGTAAGTAATTTGCAAAAACAATCAATGAAGGCCGTTGTCGGGTTCTTTATTGGAGGATTATTGATGGCTCATTTTATTTTTCCCTTATTATTTTAACACTATGAAAGTTCTAAAATATATTATCGTTGGTTTTGTTTTCGGAATAGTTCTAACTAAATCAGAAGCTGTTTCATGGTATAGAATTTATGAAATGTTTCAATTTCAATCGTTCCACATGTATGGCATTATTATGGTTGCGATAGCAACAGGGATTATTGGAATTCAAATTATAAAGAAATATAAATTAAAAAACATTGATGGAGTACCCATCACTATTGCCGAAAAAGAAAAGGGTTCTTTTCGTTATTGGATTGGCGGTTTGTTGTTTGGGTTGGGTTGGGCTTTGGTTGGCGCATGTCCGGGACCTATTTTTATTTTGATTGGTGCCGGTTTCTATCCTTTACTTCTGGTGTTGTTTGGAGCACTTCTGGGCACTTTTATTTATGGCTATTTCAAAGACAATTTGCCTCATTAATCAACTTCTTTTTCAATAAAATCAGCTTCAAATAGTTGGGCAAAATGTTTTTTAATTTTGTTTTTAACTTCAGTTTCATCAACATTTTCAACACCCAGTTCAACTTGCAATGAGGTAACTGCTTTTCCTCTAATTCCACATGGAATGATGTTATCAAAATAGCCCAAATTGGCATTCACATTTAATGCAAAACCATGCATCGTCACCCATCGAGAAGCACGAACTCCCATGGCGCAAATTTTTCGCGCAAAAGGCGTGCCCACATCGAGCCAAACGCCCGTTTCTCCCTCGCTTCTAGTTCCCTTTATGTTGTATTCAGCAAGTGTAAGAATGATGACCTCTTCTAGCAAACGAAGGTATTTATGAATGTCGGTAAAAAAATTGTCTAAATCCAAAATCGGATAACCCACAATTTGACCAGGCCCATGATAGGTAATGTCTCCGCCTCTATTAATTTTATAAAACTTTGCCCCTTTGTCTTCTAACTGTTTTTCGGTCAATAACAAATTTGACAAGTCACCACTTTTTCCCATCGTATAGACGTGTGGATGTTCGACAAAAAGAAAATAATTAGGAGTACTGAAGCTGGTTTCCTCTCGGCGGTTTTGGATCTTTATATCTACAATTCCCTTAAACAATGCTTCTTGATAGTCCCATGTTGATTGATAGTCTTTTTTGCCTAAATCTGCTAGCTGAATGGATTTGTTCATTTATTAATCAATTTATGGAGGACAAAGTTACGAAGATAATTCTGAGGTTATAGTTTGAGTAAACAACGATTTACTTTAAGACAGTTTCCAAAATGATATTTTCTTAATTATTTCAAGACAAGCTCCATAATCCTACAGTGCAGTTAATTAGAATCTGATTAATATCAAAAAATACTTAATTTGAAAGGGATTCAAAGTATATTTTTGTTTTTAATCCATATATAAACTTAAGTGATAATTTCTAGTGTGATAATATTAATATTTTAACTCAAACAGCATTAATTTGATTCAAAATTTTTGTCAAGCCATATGTTTTTTGTCGAGATTGAATTTGTATATCAAAGAGAGGCATTATTTTGCAATTTATTATAACTCATATCTGAGAAAGAAGTAAATTTCCAAGGTGATGCAGTAAAACTCCCATAGCGATATAATAAAACTTAAATCATTATGAAGCAATGTCTTTTTGGTTATTGTAAAAAGAATTGATTAAACTATTTACATTGATCAACTTTGACAGTTTTGGTTTTATTGCTTTTAGGCTGTTAAATATCTTTTTGGGTTGATTTTTTTTGAGTTGGTTTTTTTGTAATAGCATAAGCTTAGTAAATAGTATTTTGATTTTATTAAAAAGATGATTTAGGATAATAGGGATTTCTTTATAAAAAAAATAACCCCCTATTTTTTTATTTTTTTATAAATTATTGTACAAAAAACATGATTATACCCCTCTAATTAATATTCCGTATTATATAAATACAACATTTTTTGTTGTTACACCCTATATTTTTATTTTTATTCAAAAATTTTAACGACTTTTGAAGCCTTAAACAAATTGATTATGAAAATAGGAATTCCAAAAGAAATTAAAAACAACGAAAGTCGTGTAGGAATGACTCCTTCGGGGGTTTATGAACTAACAAAAAACAAACATATTGTCTTTATTCAATCGACTGCCGGAGAAGGAAGTGGTTTTTTTGATGAAGATTATCAACATGTAGGAGCAATTATTTTGCAAACCATTGAAGAGGTCTATTTATTGAGCGATATGATTGTAAAAGTTAAAGAACCTGTCACATCTGAATATCCGTTAATCCGACCAAATCAAGTGTTGTTTACTTACTTTCACTTTGCATCAAGCGAAGAATTGACCTTTGCCATGCTTAAAAGTCAAGCGGTTTGTATTGCTTATGAAACGGTTGAAGATGCCGACGGAAGCTTGCCGTTGCTCACACCAATGTCTGAAGTTGCTGGAAGAATGGCTATTCAACAAGGTGCCAAATATCTCGAAAAACCTATCAAAGGGCGTGGCGTTTTGCTTGGCGGTGTTCCTGGAGTTCCACCCGGTCGTGTGTTAATTCTAGGAGCTGGCGTTGTAGGAGTTCAAGCAGCAAAAATGGCCGCAGGATTGGGCGCACACGTTACAATTTTAGATACTAACATGAAACGTCTTCGATATGTTAACGACGTGATGCCGCCACACGTAATTACCGAATTTTCGAGCGAATATAACATCCGAAGACATATTAAAGACCACGATTTAATCATTGGTGGCGTACTAATTAAAGGTGCAAAAGCTCCAAAATTAATCACCAAAGAAATGCTCAAAGAAATGCGCCCAGGAACTGTTATTGTTGACGTTGCTGTAGATCAGGGCGGGTGTTTTGAGACTACTGTCCCAACCACTCACGAAAATCCAACCTACATTATTGAAGATGTGATTCATTATTGTGTAGCCAACATGCCTGGCGCAGTGCCCTATACTTCGACCATGGCTTTGACAAATGTTACCTTGCCTTATGTTTTAATGCTTGCCGAATTGGGTTGGGAAGCCGCTTGCGAAAAATCGGAATCATTGGCAAAAGGACTTAATATTGTTAATGGCAAGTGTGTATATGACGATATTATAAAAGCTTTTGATTGGAAAGACAGCTTGAACGAAATTAATTGACGAAATGTCAGTTTTTAAATTTTTTTCGAGTTTAAGAAAGTTTTGGCTTGTAATTTGTTAGCATTATTTTAATTTTGAACTATAAAAAAATATAAAATTATGTATCTAATATTAGCTGGTTTAATTATGCTTGTGAGTTGGTTAGTAAGCTCACGATTGAAAAGTAAATTTGAGTTCTACTCAAAATTAGAATTACAAAACGGAATGTCGGGACGCGAAATCGCCGAAAAAATGCTTGCCGACAACGGAATTTATGATGTTAAAGTAATTTCGGTAGATGGACAACTTACCGACCATTACAACCCTATCGACAAAACTGTAAACCTTAGCGAAGGCGTTTATAACCAACGTAACGCCGCCGCCGCCGCCGTTGCAGCCCACGAATGTGGTCATGCAGTTCAGCATGCTGTGGGATATCAATGGTTGACGATGCGGTCTCAATTAGTGCCAGTGGTTAATGTTACTTCAAGTTATTTGCAGTGGATTTTGATTGGCGGAATACTAATGATTAAAACTTTTCCGGCTTTATTGCTCATCGGAATTGTAATTTTTGCTTTCACAACCCTGTTTTCAATCATTACGCTTCCTGTAGAATATGACGCAAGCAATCGGGCTTTAGCATGGCTAGAAAACAATCAAATGCTGACACGTCAAGAACAAGATGGTGCAAAAGACGCTCTAAAATGGGCTGCTAGAACCTATGTTGTTGCTGCGATTGGATCGATTGCTACATTGTTATATTATTTGTCTATTTATAACGGAAGAAGATAATTATTTCTATAATTTCAAGAAATATCTTTAAACAGAAAACTCCGCAAAATCATTGCGGAGTTTTTTTATGAAATATTATTTTTGCCTAGCTAATGATGTTTTCACAGCTAAAGGTTTTCTCTCAGCTAAAGGTTATTTGCCAGCTAAAGGAGCAACTAAACTTTCTAAAGGAGCAACTAACATTTTTAATGGTGCGACTAGATTTGCTAACGATGCAACTACAATTTCTAAAGGCACGACTACACTAACTAATAAAGCAATTATAACTTCTAAAGGATTGACTTGACTTACTAACGATGCAACTACTATTTCTAAAGGTGCGACTAGACTTACTAAAGATGCAATTACTATTTCTAAAAGGATGACTAAAGTTTCTAAGTAAATCTTGAAAACATTCCGTCTTTTAGACTTATGACTTTCGACTAACTAAACAAGTCTTTAATGTTTTTTCCTAGTTCTTTCATGTCTCTGTTGAAATCGTTCTGAAAGGTTTTCCATTCGGTTTGGTTGCCATCGTAGTTGTTAATTCTTGTTTTTAGTTCGGCGTTTTTAGCTGATAGTTTTTCAATTTTGTTTCTATACATTCCGTCGAAGGTATTGCCTGGTTTGTTTTTTTTAACTTTTAGTTCAGCAATTTTCTGGTCGTTTTCGGCAATCTTTGCTTTGGCTTCGGCTTTAAAAACCAGCCAGTCGTTGGCGTTGTTTTCTTTTGTGTTTTTTAAATCTTGCTTTGCTTCGGTTACGTTTTCTTTGGCAGCAGTTTCTTTTTGAACCGCCGACTTGCATGAAGTGAAAAATGTTCCTGTAAAAATCGCCAGGATTAAGATAGATTTGTTCATTTTTATTTTGTTTAAAGTGAAAGACAAAGGTGGGTTTTGATTGACTTTTGACCGTTATATAATTTGCTTAAAAATTTATGACATTCCTACTTTTCTACATTCGATCCATATACCAGTTGAGTTCTTTCTCTATTTTTTTAAACTCAAAAAGAGTTGCTATTAATTTTTCTAGTCGAAGGAAGGCGGTTTCGGATTTTACGACATAGTCGAAGGCTTTGTGGCGCATGCAGCTGACGGCAACTTCAATGCGGTCTTGTGATGAAAGCATGATGACAGGAATATCGTCGGATATTTTCTTTATTTCGATTAAAGTTTCTAGTCCGTTCATGGCGGTTTTGCTAATGCCGTCAAGATGAAAATCGAGAATAATGAGGTCTGGTTTTTCGGATAGATTGGCTAAACAGAGTTCGCCGGTGGCAAATGTAAAAACGTTGAATTTTCCTTTTTTTAGGAATTGAATTTCTAACGATTTTAGAAAAACAGCATCGTCATCGACTAGGAATATTTTACTGTGATTGGTGTCTGACATATTATTTATTGTTAAGTTCATGAAGTTCTATTTTTAATTCATCGCACGATTGAAGACATACTTTTTCGAGATTAAGTATTAGTCCATCGAGTTCGATTGAAAGCTCGAGAGAGAAGGCAAATTCTTGAATTTTCTTGGCAATTTCGGTAAACTCTGGGTTGATTCCCATGATTGAAAATGAGGGCAGCATTTTGTGAATTGTGGCTTTGAGCAGGTGCCAATTTTTATCTTTAAAGCTTTGTTTCATAGTATTGATAAGGGTTGGTGTTTGGTTGAGATAAGCATTAATCATTTCGGTCATTAGTTTTGGGTCCGAATTGGTGAGTTTGACCAAATAGCTCAAATCGATATATTTAATTTTGTTGGTAACTGTTTTTCCAGATTTTGTTTTTTCGATAATCAAGACTGGTTTTTTGATGAAACTAACGAGTTTGCTGTAGAGCAATCGTTCGTCAACGGGTTTAGAAATGTAGTCATTCATTCCGGCTTTCTTGCATTTTTCAACATCAATCGTGGTTACGTCGGCGGTTAATGCAATTATTGGAATATTTAATTTTAATGTATTTCTAATAAATTTGGTAGCTTCAAAACCGTTCATTTCGGGCATTTGTAAATCCATCAATATGATGTCGAAGCTATTTTGTTTGACTTTTTCGATGGCGATCAATCCATTGCCCGCGATTTCACACTCAAAACCAAAATCGTCGAGCAGGGTTTTCATCAAGAGTTGGTTGAGTTCCATGTCTTCGGCAACCAAAATTTTAACGTTTTTTACGTCGGTATTCAATTCTTGAATTTCGGGTTCTAGCACGGCTTTGGCATTGGTTTTGTCAAAGTTTAGAACGAAGCTAAAAGTGGTGCCAACATCGACCAGACTTTTTACTTCGATGGTGCCGCCTTGTGCTTCGACAAGATGTTTAACTATAGCGAGCCCGAGACCCGTTCCTCCAAAAAGACGTGAAGTATCTGCGGTGGCTTGCTGAAAATTCTCGAATATTTTATCTATTTTATCTTCTTTAATCCCGATGCCAGTGTCGGAAACGGCAAATTGAAGCGTGACGGAATTTTCTTTTTGATGGAGCATTTTTACACTCAAAGTTATTTTTCCAGAATTGGTAAACTTGACCGAATTGCTGACGAGATTCAGAATTATTTGATGCAACCTCACGGAGTCTCCAATTAAAACTTCGGGGATAAAAGGGTCGTAGTTGGTAATTAGTTTTAGGTTTTTTTCTTGAATTTTGGTTTCAAAAAGATGCAGCATCGCCTTGATGGAAAGGTTGAGTTTGAAGGGTGTTTTTTCAAAAATCATTTTGCCGGCATCGACTTTGGCCAAATCTAAAATATCATTAATCAATACAATCAAAGCGTCGCCACTGGTTTTGATGGCAAGTAGGTATTCTTTTTGTTTGGGCGATAGCTCTGTTCGTAGTGCCACTTTTGTAAACCCAATAATGGCGTTCATTGGCGTTCTGATTTCGTGGCTCATGTTCGACAGAAACTGCTGTTTTGAACGAACGGCTTCTTCGGCATTTTTTTTAGCTTTTTCGGCAATGAACTTTGCCTCTTGTGCGATTGTGGTGGCAAGTTCTGCAAAAACCTTAGCCTCGGTGAGCTCTTTTTCAATACGATTTTGTTCTGTAATGTCTCTGGCAACCAAAACTGCGCCCAAAACTTTTTCGTTTTCATCTTTATAGACCGAACCATTAAAAAGCACATCGGTATATTGACCGTCGGTAATGATTAAGCCAAAATCGGTAATAAATTCTTTTGCAAAAACGGTTTCAAAAGCCAATTGTGCTTTTTTTGCATCTGTAAAATAGTTGATGAATTTTGAGCCAATCAGTTTTTTACGAACAATATCTGTAGCGCTGACAGAGGCTTGATTGACATCTGTAATTATTCCTTGAGGGCTAATTGCAAATAAAGGATCTCGAATTGCCTCGATGATACTTAATGAATATTTCGAATCTAAATAAGATTTACATTGAAGTCTTATGCCACATTTGATATCTTTTTCCATAGGTTTTGAGGTTTTAATTTCCTATTTCTTCGATTGGACTTCGGCGTTTGTCTTTGAGTTGTTTGAAATGAGAAGGCGATAGCCCTGTTGTTTTTTTGAACTGGCTCGAAAGATGCGCCACGCTGCTATAGCCCATTTTCCAAGCAATTTCGGTAATATTGAGTTCGCCATAAATAATGAGTTCTTTTACACGTTCGGTTTTATGGGCAATAATGAAATTTTCGATAGTAATTCCTTGCACTTCAGAGAATAGATTGGCAAGATAGGTGTAGTTGTGGTCGAGTTTTTTGGACAAATAATCAGAGAAGTTGATTTTGATATTTTCGTCGGAATGGTGCACCATTTCAATAATGATGTTCTTTATTTTTTCGATTAGAATGGCTCTTTTATCGTCCATTAATTCTAAGCCCGAAACTAGTAAACCGTCTTTGAGCAGTTGTCTTTTTTCTGGAGTAATATTTTCCATGATTTCAACCACGCCAAGATCGACTACAATAAAGTGGAGACCGAGTTTTTTGAGCTCGTCTCTAACCGCAATTTTGCAGCGGTTGCTGACCATATATTTGATGTAAAGTTTCAATGGAAATCAATTTAGTAATTAATTTCAAAGTTGCTTCAATAGGGCTTAATCTTGTTGTATAATATTATAAAAGAGTTGTATAATTCAGACGTTTTCGAGCGAGATTCGTTTTGTGTTTTTAAGGTTTTTGAAGAAACTAGGCGTTAATCCGGTTACCTTTTTGAACTGTTTAGAGAGATGTGCCACACTGCTATAATTCATCATATAGGAGATTTGCGTTAGGTTTAGTTCGTCATAGAGCAACAGTTCTTTGACCCGTTCAATTTTGTGGGCGATAATAAAATGTTCGATGGTGATTCCTTTTACTTCCGAAAAAATCTTTGAAAGATGTGTGTAATCAAGCTGGAGTTTATCACTAATATATTCGGAATAATTAACTTTTGGCATCTCGTCGGAATAATGCACCATCTCGATAATTACGTTTTTTATTTTTTCGATGAGTACTGCTTTTTTGTCGTCCATTAATTCAAGACCCGCTTCACTAAGTGATTGTTGGAGCTGTTTTCTTTGAATTTCTGTTAAAGGTTCCATCAGTTCTAAAGTGCCAAGTTCAAGCAAAATATAATGAAGCCCAAGTTTTGCCAAGGCTTCTTTAACTACCATTTTGCAACGGAGGCTGACCATATATTTAATATAATGCTTCATTAAAGGGCTAATTTTGTTTAACTAAAATGAAAATAGTTTTAGTCTTCGTAGCCACTCTTGATGACCGTTGAAATCATTTTGAACTGAACGTTGGCATTAAAGCAATGTTTGGCATGAGCAGGAATAATGATTCCTTGACCCAGGGTAAGTTTGTGCGTTATTTGATTGATTATTATCTCGGCAGTGCCATCAATAATTTGAATGTAATTGTCAAATGGGGCGGTCTTCTCTGCAAGCTCTTCGCCAGCATCAAAGGAGGAAACAGTGATATTTCCAGTAATTTTTTTTAGAATGGTTTTGCTTAAAACCGCATTCGGAATGTATTGAATAATTTCTACAATAATATGTTCTTTTTCTTTTTCAAGTTCTGAGTTTTGCATATCGATTTACGATTTCTTGTAAATCAGTTATCGCAAAAAGCGATGGTGTTGATGAAGAAAGGGTCTGACAAAGGTGGTCATTAAAATTGGTTAAACGGTCAACGGGTGTTAATTTTATTATTAAGTGTTAGTTATGGGGTAAAAGAAAAGATCACAGAGGAAGGTGGTTATTGATTTTAAAAATATTTTCAGGGCTGCCTAAAATTTCCCAAGAACTTCATGAAAGTTTATAGATTCATCAAATAAATTCTAAATTAGGACTCGAATCTACTTTGAACTACGATATTATTTTTATTCGAGATTTCAACAAATCATTACAATTCATCTGGGAAAATCTTTCCTGGATTTAGAATAATATTCGGATCAAAAACAGATTTAATCCGTTCCATGAGTTCTAAATGGGTTTTAGAAAATGCAACATCCATATAGTTTTTTTGAACAAAACCAATGCCGTGTTCTCCAGACAATGTTCCTTTCAGTGCCACAGTTAATTCAAAAATTTCTCGGATTCCTTTAGGCACTTCAAACTGCCAATGATCATCTGTCATAGTTCCTTTAATGATATTGACATGAAGATTACCGTCGCCAGCATGACCATAGCACACTGATTGAAATCCATATTTGGCTCCAATTTCTTTTATTCCTTTTAATAATTTTGGCAACTCATATCTTGGCACCACAGTGTCTTCTTCTTTATAAACTGAATTCGATTTAACAGCTTCGGCAACCGAGCGTCGCATTTTCCAAAGTGCCTTTTTTTGTTCATCTGAATCTGCAAAAAGAATTTCGTCAATTTTAAAATGGGCTACCACTTCGGTTATTTTTTCGGCTTCAATCATTAATATTTCAGGATAATTTCCGTCAAGTTCTATCAATAAATGCGCTTGATGTTCGGGTTTTATGCTAACATTTATTCCCGGAACATATTTTAAAGTCCAATCAATAGCATCGCGTTCCATAAATTCGAGTGCGCTTGGCATAATTCCGGCTCTGAATATCGCCGAAACAGCTTCGCAGGCTTGACCAGCTTCATAAAAAGGAATTAACAATAATAGATTGTGCTTGTTTTGCGGAATTAGTTTGAGTACTATTTTTGTAATAATCCCGAGTGTGCCTTCACTTCCTACCATCAATTGAGTGAGGTTGTATCCGGTTGCGTTTTTTAGCGTGTTGGCACCCGTCCAAATAATTTCTCCGTTGGGCAAAACTACTTCTAAATTCAACACATAATCTTTGGTCACGCCATATTTAACGGCTCTTGCACCACCAGCATTTTCGGCAACGTTGCCACCAATCCAACAGCTGCCCATACTGCTCGGGTCAACGGGATAAAACAATCCTTTTTCGGCAACGGCTTCACGAAGCACTTGAGTGATTACAGCAGGTTCTACAATTACCTGAAGATTATTTTCATCAATATCAATTATTTTGTTAAACCTTTCCATCGATAATCCGATTCCTTGTTGCACACAAAGTGCGCCACCACTCAATCCTGTTCGAGCACCTAGCGGTGTAACTGGAATTTTATATTCATTTGCCACTTTTAGAATCGCAGAGATTTGGTTTGCATTGGCTGGTTTTACAATTGCGTGTGGCGGAAAAACAAAATCTTCGGTCTCGTCGTGACCATATAAAGTTCGGGTTTCAATATCAGTAAAAACAAATTCGGTGCCTACAATGGCATTTAGTTTGTTTATTATTTCGGGATTAAGTTCCATTAAAATGATTTTTACTTTTTAAAACTAAATTTGGTTATTTTCGATTGCAAAGGAACACAAAAACATAGAATTTGTGGCTTTAGCTAATAAAAAATCTAATTTGTGTTTTATAAAATGTAGTATTTTGTAATTTTACAAAAATGTTTTGCTTTGAAATCAATAAAAAACCATAATTCAGCACTTACCGAAAAAGAAGGCGTTTCTAAACCCGAACTAATAAATCCTAATTCAATTTCTAAAATTCAGCATTTTAGAAAAGAACAACCTAATGCGAAAGATTTAATTGACGGGATATTGTCTGGAAATATGGCAGCATTTAGCAGGGCAATTACTTTGGTCGAAAGCACCAATGTTGATCATCTCACCAAAGCAAATGAAATAATAAATGCTTGCTTGCCTTTTGCTAATAAATCCGTTCGGATTGGAATTACTGGAGTTCCCGGTGTTGGCAAAAGCACTTTTATTGAAGCCTTTGGTAAACATCTCACACAACTCGGAAAAAAAGTTGCTGTGTTGGCGGTTGATCCAAGCAGTAGCATTTCGCACGGAAGTATTTTGGGCGATAAAACTCGTATGGAAGAACTGGTAAAAGATCCAAACGCTTTCATTAGACCTAGTGCTTCGGGCGAAACTTTAGGTGGCGTTGCTCGAAAAACACGCGAAACAATAACCTTGTGCGAAGCTTTTGGTTTCGACATCATTATTATAGAAACCGTGGGCGTGGGTCAAAGCGAAACCGCAGTTCACAGTATGGTAGATTTCTTTTTACTCTTAAAAATAGCCGGTGCTGGCGACGAGTTGCAAGGCATCAAAAGAGGCATTATGGAAATGGCAGATGCTATCGTGATTAATAAAGCCGACGGAGATAACGTGACCAAAGCCAAGATGGCAAAAACGGAATTTAATAGAGCATTGCATTTATTTCCGGCTAAAAAATCGGGCTGGACACCAACGACGGCTACGTGTAGCGCAATTACTACCGAAGGTATTGATGAGGTTTGGTCAACAATAGAATCGTTTTTAAAACTGACGCAATCGAACAATTATTTTTATGAAAAACGTCAAGAACAAAACCAATTTTGGATGATGGAAACCATAAACGAGCAATTGAAATCTCATTTTTATTCAAATCCTGCTATTGAAACCATGTTAGAAGAAAACAAAATTGCGGTTCTTGAAGGAACGATTTCTCCATTTGCAGCAGCCCAATTGCTGTTGAAAAAGTATTTCAATTCTTAATGAAATCAACATTAATATAGTTTCGATTTATATGTTTTGAAATGAAAAATAAATTATACTTTTTATTATTTCAAAGAAAAATTAATAAACCAAAGTTTGGATGGCGTGAGGCAAAATAGTGATGGAACTTTCAAAAGTGCCCACACACAATTTATAATTTAGGGTCTTATTAGTTTGATTCATCACGATAGTACTAATCTTTCCGTCAGGATTCAAAAATGAAGTAGTCATTATTTGGCTTCGGCTTGATACACTAGAAATTCGTTTTGCTCCAATTTGAATAAACTTAGAAAAATGCCCAATATAATAATAGGAAGGCGTATAAATTAACTCTCCCGTAACGGTGTCACCGTGAATAGGTGCAAAACAATAATTCCCCACATGATTTGGCCCACCATTTTGGTCCAAAACCACATTCCAATCCGTCCAGCCAACAGTTCCGTTGTTGAAATCATTAATCATTGAACGTCCATATTTCTCGCCGTTTTTCCAATATTGATAATGTTTTTGGTCAAAACTTTCGGCGCAACCTTCAGTAAAAAATAGTTTTTTGTCTGGGTAAAGCTGGTTGGTTTTTGCAACGTTTTCATACATTGGTGCGCCTCCGCTCCAGTCTTCATACCAATGAAAACCAACCCCCCAAACATATTTTGCTGCCTTTTTATCCTCCAGAATGGTGCTTGCGCGTTGGGTCATTAAATCACGATTGTGGTCCCAAACAATTATTTTCTTTGAAGACAATCCTGCGTGTTGCAATGTGGGTCCAAGATAGTTTTTCAAAAAATCACGTTCTTCGCTGGCCGTATAAATGCAAGATTCCCAACGCTGGGTTGCCATAGGTTCGTTTTGAACGGTCAATCCCCAAATTGGAACACCTTGTTTTTGATAACTTTCAATAAACTTTACATAATAATTTGCCCAAGACTGATTATATTCGGGGAGCAATTTGCCGCCTTGCAGCATGTTGTTATTGTCTTTCATAAATGCTGGTGGACTCCACGGACTGGCAAAAACGATGAGTTTTCCGCCTGCCATTGCCATCGCTTTTTTGATGAAAGGAATTCTGTATTTTAAATCATGTGCAATAGAAAACGAACTTAGTTTTTTGTCGCCTTCGTTCACATACGTATAACTCTCCGAACTAAAATCGCAGCTGTGAATGTTGGTTCTAACAACCGAATAACCGATTCCTTTGTCTTTGCTGAAATAAGCTGTGAGCAGTTCTTGTTGCTTGGTTTCGGGCAGTTTTGAAAAAACTTCGGCACTAGCATCAGTAATCGCTCCACCAATTCCGATAAAAGTTTGAAAAGTTTTTTGGGGATAAACAAACACACAAAGTTCTGTTTCGAGAGGTTGCTTATTGTCTTTAAAAAGTAAATTATCGGTGTTTGAAAGTCTAAATTTGGTGCTGTCGGCAGAAGTATAGACAGCGATTTTTCTATTTTTATAGGACGTTTTGAGGGTTTTTATGTTTGCTTTTGGTTGAGCAAAACCAATAAAACTGATGCAAAGTAGCAATATAAGAGATGAGGTTTTCATTTTTTGTAGTAGCATCTTTATTAATTTAGATTTCTTTAGCTTCTTTGTAAGCTTGTAATTCAAGCTCTGGAGAAATTCTAAAATTGGTTTCTTTTATTTTATCTAGCAATGGTTTGACAGACGGAATAATATTATCGAGTTTTGCTTTTATAATTATTCCGATAGTACCTGTATAATGTAAGCCCAAATTTTCAGCTACTTTTCTTGCTTTGTAATCATCTAGTATTAATCTGCTATTTTGTGTTTCTAATGCTAGAGCAATTGCACTAGATTCTCCTTTGTCAATCTGCAATTCGAGAATCTTCAATTTTATAATATCAGATACATTTTGAATCTTAACCCATTCTGGAAGTTGATTTCCAAATTCTTCTTCAATTGTTGAGGTTGTAATTATTTCTCCATATACTTTTTGAAGTAAATCCAATGCTCCAATTTTAGAAAGAATAATAAAACAACTTGTGTCTGAAATAATTGTTTTATGCGTTTGCGACATCTTTTGCTAAATCTATTGCTGGAAAATTAAATACAGAAACATTGTATTTATCAAGGATTTCTGCAAAAGTCCTTTTAGTTAATCCAGCAAGGTCGGCAGCTTGACCTAAGGATAGTTTTCCTTGTTCATACAATTTAGATGCCAGTAGCAAAAGGACTTCTTTATTGTCCATTTCTAAACTGTCGGGTATATTTACTGTTAATGTTTTCATTGTTTAAAATTATTTTATTTAATTGGAATTTGAATAGGTTTTGTTAATGCAAATATCGGTTTTTATATTATTGTATAAGACTAAAGTAGTTTTTTTCTTGCTATTATATTAGTTTTAAGCATGATTTAATTATATACCAAAGCAAAAATTTTCATTTGGTTTATTAGATCAATTATCTTAAATGTTTTTATACACTATAACGAATTCAAATCAATTAACCACTTTTGTAAATGTTTATTACTTTCCCATTTTTAGGAACGATATAAAAGACTTTTTTTATGCTTTCCGTTTTTTAGAAGGATATAAAAGACTTTTTTTATACCTAATCTTTTTTTTACATATATAATTAAGACTTTTTTTATACC
>CAIXNQ010000218.1 GCA_903920835.1 uncultured Bacteroidota bacterium
AAAATAACTCAAAAGCACTCATTTAACTGTTAATAATACAAATTTCAAATCCATAAGCAATTGTTTTTTAATTAGAAATCAACAAAAAATCCTCAAAAGAATACAAATCGCGCTCCGCTGACCATCATTTTTAGTTAGTAGTAAGTAAACAACCTTAAAAAGAACGCTAGAAGTACTCCGAAGACTAAAAAACACCTTCAAACGGTCTTCGGAGAACTTCAAAGAGTCTTCGGAGGACTTCAATGAGTCTTCGGAGGGCTTCAAAGAGTCTTCGGAAGGCTTCAAAGTATCTTCGGAAAACTTCAAAGGGTTTGCGGAGAACTTCAAACGATTTTCGGAGGGCTTCAAGCGGTCTTAGGAATGCTACAAACGGTTTTCGGAGAACTTCAAAGGGCTGTTTGAAAAATTATTAAGGTTGAATGTCTAAAAAAAAAAATATTATTTGAACTTGGGTTTAAAAGTAGGAGCCCATTTTATTTTTTGAATATGATTTTAACTATTTTAGCCAAAAATATATCGTTATGAAAATGAACAAAACATCTTTTTTTATTGCAGTTTTACTTTTAATTGCACTGTTTTCAAATGCACAAGTTGCAGTTTGCAGTTGGAATTTAATGAATTTTGGCAAATCAAAATCCGACAGCGAATTAGATTTTATTGCCTCTACCGTCAACAAATATGACATTGTTGCTATTCAAGAAGTGGTGGCGGGAGCAGGCGGAGCGCAGGCTGTAGCGCGATTGGTAGCAGTGTTGAACAACAAAGGCGCTAAGTGGGACAGTGCTATTAGCGATGTAACCACGAGCGAGAACCCGTCGAGTCGAGAACGTTATGCGTTTATATGGAAACCATCAAAAGTTAAAAAAGTTGGCAAAAGTTGGCTGGACCAAAATTTTCAAACAGAAATTGACCGCGAACCCTATATGAGCACTTTTGAATATAAAGGAAAACAGTTCACAATAGCTACTTTTCATGCCGTTCCGAAAAAGAAAAATCCCGAAAGCGAGATTAAATATTTCAAATCGTTGCCGGGATTGTACCCTAAACTTAATTTGATTTTTATGGGAGATTTTAATTGTCCGCAGTCAAATTCTGCTTTTAGTTCGTTAAAAAACAATGGCTATAAAACTACGTTGACCAATCAAAAAACAAGTCTAAAACAAAAGTGCATTGGCAATGATTGTTTGGCATCAGAATATGACAATATGTTTTATGATTTTAAGAAATGCGGAGCTCAGCAATCTGGCGTCGTTCTTTTTTATTCTAATTTTTCAAATTTAAAAGAAGCCCGAAAAATTTCTGACCACATACCCATTTATGGAGTTTTTGAGATAAAATAGAAACGTAATGAATTAATAAATTATTTCGATAATATATTTTTATATATTAACTAATTGTTAAGTCATTAAATTATGGTTAACACATTAGCAACTTAAACAAATATCAATATATTTACACTCATTAAAGCATCTTATAAACTTATGAAAAAGAAAAACATTAAGATTTTGTTAGTCGATGATGAACCAGATATTTTAGAAATAGTTGGCTATAATCTAATGCAAGAAGGTTATCAAATTAGCAAAGCCAATAACGGAAAAGAGGCTGTTGAAATGGCTGTTAAAATCGTTCCGCACCTCATCATTATGGATGTTATGATGCCCGAGATGGACGGAATTGAAGCCTGCGAACAAATTAGAAAAATTCCTGAATTAAAACATGTTTTAATTACGTTTTTAACTGCTAGAAGTGAAGATTACTCACAGGTTGCGGGATTTGATGCTGGCGCAGATGACTATATTGCAAAACCAATAAAACCAAAATTATTAGTTATCAAAGTAAAATCACTGTTGCGACGACTAAAAGAAGAAGAAACATCTCACGCCGAAACATTGTCTCTTGGCGGCATTATCATTAATCGCGAAGCCTATAAAATCATTAAAGACAATATTGAAATTGTTTTGCCCAGAAAAGAGTTTGAATTATTTTATCTTTTGGCTTCAAAACCAGGAAAAGTCTTTAAAAGAGAAGAAATTTTAGATAAAGTTTGGGGAAGCGAGGTCGTAGTTGGCGGACGAACAATCGATGTTCATATTCGTAAACTGAGAGAAAAAATAGGCGAAGATTTCTTCAAAACCATTAAAGGTGTTGGTTATAAATTTGAAGTATAACCCACAAAAAACCCTATATTAATGTCGATTAATTTTAAAAAAACCTACAAGTTTGCTGTAAAGTCCTCTTTATATATTACACTTTTCGCAACAGGTCTTGTAGGTATTTTATCCTCCATTTTTCATGAATTTTCAATTCCGTTTTGTGTTGTCTTTGCCATAGCAATAGCAGTCTTTTCGTTTTTTGTAATTCAATATCGTGTAGAAAAATTTATTTACAAAAGAGTAAAAAAAATCTATGACGATGTTTCTATTCTCGACACCTCCGAATTGAGAAACCAACCCATCACGACTGACATGGCGACTTTAACCAAAGAAGTAAAAAAGTTTGCCACAGACAAGAAAATGGAAATTGAAATGCTCAAAATTCGAGAAGAATATCGAAGAGAATTTCTGGGTAATGTTTCTCACGAACTAAAAACACCTCTTTTCACAGTTCAAGGCTATCTTTCAACTTTGATTGATGGCGCTATGAACGATAAACTGCTTCGTAAAAAATATTTAGATCGCGCCGAAAAAGGTGTCGAAAGATTAATCTATATAGTGCAAGATTTAGACATGATTTCTAAATTAGAAACAGGCGATTTACATCTTGAAATATCTCATTTTAACATCGTCAAACTCATTCAAAATGTATTTGACTTGCTTGAAATGAAAGCTGCCGAAAAAGATATTATCTTGATGTTTGATAAAAAATACTACAAATCTATTATCGTCAATGCAGATCAAGAAAAGATTCAACAAGTGCTTCTTAATTTAATCGTAAATTCAATTAAATACGGAAAAGAAAAAGGAACGACTGAAGTGAGTATTGAAGATTTAACCGACGGCAAATTAATTGTTCGAGTGACTGATAACGGCGAAGGTATCGAAAAACATAACATTTCAAGATTGTTTGAACGATTTTATCGTGTGGACAAAAGTGGATCTAGAGCAGAAGGTGGTTCTGGTTTAGGTTTGTCAATAGTGAAGCACATCATCGAAGCACATGATCAAAAGATATTTGTAGAAAGCAAATTCGGAATCGGTTCTGAGTTTTCATTCACGCTCGAAAAGGCAGAATAATTGTTTCCAGTTAACGTTACTTTCTATATTTTGCAAACCTTTGTAATCTTTCACTTTTTCTAACATTTCTATTCGGAAAGAATCTTGTTTACAACTCGGAACAACTCCTTCTCTAATGAGTTTCTTTGATAAATACAACTGTTCATATTGTCCAGGAGTTGGAATAAAAAATGCTTTTTTACCCAACTTAGCCAAATCCATTATAGTAGTATAACCCGATCGCGACAATATCAATTCGCTTTCGTTAATAGCTGTTTCTAATTGTTCAGTAGTCATATAATTATAGCAGGTTATATTGCCACCTTTTTCCTCCATTTTTTGAACTGATTCTACTTTGCCTCTAACGAATAATAATTTCCCTTTGTAGGATTGAAGTTGCAATTTCAAAATATTTTCAAGCAAAGTTCGCTGCGGTTCAGGACCCGAAAGCAAGACCATTAAATCATATTTTTTAGGCAAATCTTTCTTCTCAAACCGACTGATTGGTCCTATGTATTTAATCACTTCATGACCTTTTTTCAAATGCCCAAGTTTTCCAGACAAGTTGGGCGTTTCATCAACATCAGGCACCCAACATTCCGCATATTTTTTGATGATAAATTGGTGCATTTTACTGGTAATCCAAGTGGTGTTTCCTGTCATTACGTTCAATTGATGCGTAATAAAAACCGAAGGCACTTTCTTACTAAAAACACCAAGACGATTGTCTGAAATTATGCCTTGCAAATCATATTTTTTGACCCATTTTTTGACTATTTTCTTTTCTTCAAGAATGGCTTTAATCATTGCGGGACTATTTTTTAATAATTTCCACTTAAAATTTGAACCGTTTTTAGCATATTCAATATGATAAGAAGGCAATTCGAGCGTTTTTAATTTCGGAAATTCTTTTTGAAGTAAGCTCATTGCAATTCCATCGGAAGCTAGAATTGGTTGAAAGCCGTGCAGCAGTAATTCTTTAATTATTGGAATGCAACGCGTAGCATGACCCAAACCCCAATTTAAT
>CAIXNQ010000219.1 GCA_903920835.1 uncultured Bacteroidota bacterium
CAGCATAATTGACCAGTGGTCCGGTAACATACAACGCAAATGGAGCAAAACCAGGGATATCAGTAGGCCAAGGTGAACTTGGGAAGGTTTCTTTCCAACCCGCGGCGCCCATTTTTGTTGGCTCCTGTTTTGCATGATCCTCTTCCTCTCCACCCGGCCAGCGATAGCCGTTATTCTTGAAGGCTTCTCCAAAGGCATTTCTGTTAGGGAATCCGGAATGGCAGGTATAGCATGATGTCTGATACTTTCTTGCAAACGCCGGTACCGCAGAACTATCCTGACTCCAGAACAAGGCCGGGACCATACAGATCGAAGCAATTGATGCAAATGTCGATTTTCTCATAGATCGAACTTTTTTTGAGTTGTTGTGATTGGATTTATTTTAATTAATACCGCTTTTTACGACAAGAGACACAAAATTCCATGGGAATGCTTATAAGCAAATACAGCACCGCGTAATTAGTGCATCATATATTTGATTGAGCAACGACCAGACGACATAGAGCCAGACCGGCAGGTATGAAATACAAAACGTATTAGGTTGAGGGAATGGGGAATGAAAGACAATAAAACGTTTTCATCCACAAATATTCGCCCCAAAAAAATCGAAAACAACAACGTAGAAATCGGCACAACGTATCAACAAAACAGCACCAACGTTCAACAACAAATCAGTATGTATCGATCAAGGCTACCACGAATATGGTATATTTTTTTTATAAAAAAAAGATGGTAAAAAAACTACACGGCCATAAAGACAAACCACCTTAGAGCATATTAAATCTAACGCAGTATAACGATTGTTAATTTATTGTTAAAATTTTTCCTTAAAAAAAATCATTCGCCTCTTTTTATTTCGCCAATAGCACATCGAGATCAATACAAATTACACCAAAACCGCTAGATTTCCCGCCCAACGACTTGTTTGTAAAATAAAAAGGGAGGTTCTGTTATTTGTGAAACTCTTGTTACCCTGTTATATTTGAGCACTTCACGCAGCGCAACGGTATTCTAAGCACTTGCAAATAACTGAGTTTGCAGGTGATTTATATTTTTGTTTGATGCCATTGCCTTTATTTCAGCGTCCTCCTAAAATAAATAGTCTGGAATCAACGAATAGCTGCCACTTCAGGTTAACTAATAATCGTCACAGTAAAGCATGCTCTGCGTCAAGTGATTCTTACAGGTAATAAACTTTTTTTGATACTAACTTTGTTTTGCCTCTAGCAGTATAAACACTCTATCCGCACGGTTAAGTGCCTTATTATAATCAGGTTAATTCAGGTTTTCATTATGGTGGTTGTACGGCGTCGCTGGTTTCAGGCCCCCTGGGAGTTCAGGGAATCTGCCCTGTTTACGGCTGTTTCTGTTATTGCAGGCTTTATCATTCAAGTTGCCGCTTCAGGGCGAGGCATTGCAATGCCGCACTTGCCTTTCAACGCAATAGCACTTTCAGTTTTAGCTGTTTTAGTTTTAAGCACCGGCCTTGCTTTTAAAAACACTCATGCTGTTAAATGGTTTGGAGGCATCCCTCTTGGACTTTGCCTTATTCTTGCGATTGCTCTGCTTTCGCTGATAGGCGGTATAATACCACAGCAACCCGTTGCAAAAGAATCATTGCCGGTATTGCTGGGTTTGAACCAGATTTTTTCTAGCTGGCCTTTTGCAGTTACCGTTCTCCTCTTCCTTGCCAACCTCGGTATTTCGCTTTCATGGAAGCTTATACCGTTTAAACCGCAGAATCTCCAATTTATCCTTTTTCATGCCGGTTTCTGGATTGCCCTCTCATGCGCCGTTGTTGGCAGTTCCGATCTTCAACGATTTGTTGTGCCTATTAATGTTGGAAAAGCAAACAATCTTGGTTATACCATGGAAAGCGAGAC
>CAIXNQ010000220.1 GCA_903920835.1 uncultured Bacteroidota bacterium
ACTTCGTTCATTAATCTTACGCCCTTTGTCGATGACAATCATGTTTTGATGTTCAAAGCTGGTGTTTTCTATAAAGTTAGTTACCCTATTATTATATTCTTCAACCGAAATTTTACCGATGCAATCCCCGTCACATTCATTGATTTTATATTGAAAACAAGCGTCGTTTGTAGCATAAAGGCCGTTTAATTTCTGACATAGCTTATATTGATCTGTAATCCGAAACAAAGCGTTTTTAGCTTCTTGAACAGAAGCATAAGAAGTAATTTCTTTCTTTCTTCCATCTGACTTTTGAATTTTTAAAGTCAAATAACCATTAACATCTTTTTCAGAATAAAGCGCCCATTGAAAGATGCTTTTGCGTTGCGCTCGGTTATAAATAGGTTTGTTTACTTTAATTTCTTCGCTTTCTTTCAAGAGTGCAATGAGTTCGCTTCCGGTTTCTTCACAAGTTACCGTAAAAACTTCATTTTGAATTTTCTTCGATTTAGTATTCGTTCCCGTAAAATGTTGGTTTATTCTTTTTTTGATATTGTTGCTTTTACCGATGTAAATTAGTTTTCCGTCTTCGCGATGGATATAATATACGCCAGTTTTATTGGGCAAACGTTCCACAATATCATATAATTTTGGACTAATTCCTTTTTCAATCTCGGCTTTGATTGATTTTTGTAGAATTTGTTTTTCTACATCTTTATCCAGCAAAAGCGAAAACAACTTGACAGTTGCTAAAGCATCTCCACTGGCTCGGTGTCGGTCTGCCATCGGAATTCCGAGCGCACGAACTAATTTTCCGAGACTATAAGCAGTTTGTTCGGGCAAAAGAATTTGTGCCAACTCGACAGTACAGAGTGTTTTTGACTTAAAATCGTAGCCCAATCGTCTGAATTCTGTTCGTAAAATTCGGTAATCAAAAGAGGCGTTGTGTGCAACAATTATGCAATCTGAAGTGATTTCGATAATTCGTTTTGCTATTTCAAAAAACTTGGGCGCACTTCGGAGCATGGCGTTGTTAATTCCAGTCAGTTTTGCAACAAACGGCTGAATCGGGATTTCAGGATTTACTAAACTAATAAATTGATCAACAATTTCGTGTCCGTCAAATTTATAGATGGCAATTTCTGTGATTCCCTCTTCGTTAAACTGTCCTCCAGTGGTTTCTATGTCTAGAATTGCATACAAGTCTATTCTTATTTGTTTGTTTGAATTTTGGCTAAAATTTATTTTGATTTCTAATTTTATGCCACAGATTACACAGATTAAAAGGATTTCAATTTAATAAATCTGTGCTAATCTGTGTAATCTGTGGCTTTAAATATTTATGTTAAAGACATTTGTTCTTATTTATCTGCTGCCAAATATACTACTTCCAATGCTAATCATTGTGCTTCCTCAATCAATTGCAATTTTATAATCGCCACTCATTCCCATCGAAAGAATACTTAAATTGCAGTTTTTTAATGGCTTTGCTTTATATGTTTCAAAAATTGTTTTTAATATTCCGAACTCTTTTTTGATTTGTTCCTTATCCTCTGTAAAAGTTGCCATTCCCATAAATCCCACAATTTGAATATTATTCAAGGCTTTGAAATCTTCTGAATGGAGCAAATTTTCAAGTTCTAGTTCATTTAACCCAAATTTAGTTTCCTCATTTGCAATATAAACCTGAAGTAAACAATCAATCACTCGGTTGTTTGCTTTTGCTTGCTTATTAATTTCTGTCAACAATTTCAAGCTGTCAATACTATGAATCAATTTTACATAAGGAGCCATAAATCGAACCTTGTTGGTTTGAACGTGACCTATCATGTGCCATTGGATATCTCTGGGCATGACATTCCATTTATCGGTCATTTCTTGAATTTTATTTTCCCCAAAAACACGTTGACCTGCATGATAGGCTTCCATCAAGTCTGCTACTGGTTTGGTTTTAGAAACCGCAACGAGGGTCACGTTTTCTGGAATTGACGCTTTAAATTGTGCTAAATTGTTCTGAATTGACATAGTGTTAAAACCGTTTTTCTGATTAAAAAACAAGGACTAATTTTCTATAAATTAGCCCTTGAGATTTTATAAAATATAATATTTCTAAGAATACATTTTCTTTCTTAATTCTTGAACTTTTGGGTCGTCGAGATAATCGTCAAAAGTCATGTATCTGTCAATGACACCATTTGGTGTTAGTTCAATGACACGATTTCCAACAGTTTGTGCAAATTCGTGGTCATGGGTTGTGAAAATCACAGAACCTTTAAAGTTTTTCAAAGAATTATTAAAAGTCGTGATAGATTCTAAGTCTAAATGGTTTGTAGGTTCATCAACGAGTAAAACATTGGCTCTTTGCATCATCATTCGAGACAACATGCAGCGCACTTTTTCGCCTCCCGAGAGAACTCTACAAGTTTTTAAAGCTTCTTCGCCCGAAAAAATCATCTTCCCTAGAAACCCTCTGATGTTTACTTCGTCGCGTTCTTCTTCGGTTTTTACCCATTGGCGCAACCAGTCAACTAGGGTGTAATCGCTTTCAAAAAAAGAGTGATTGTCAACCGGAAGATACGCTTGATTTGTTGTGATTCCCCAATCTACAGAACCTGAATCTGGTTTTTGAAATCCGTTTATAACTTCATAAAAAGCGGTTGTAGCTCTGGAATCTTTTGAGAATAAAATTATTTTATCTCCTTTTGCCATATTCAAATCGATTGATTTGAAAAGAACTTCGCCATCTATAGAAGCCGATAGATTTTCTACATTCAAAATTTGATCTCCAGCTTCGCGTTCTTGATCAAAAATGATTGCTGGATACCGTCGGCTTGATGGACGAATGTCAGCAATATTAAGTTTGGAAATCATTTTTTTTCTTGAAGTAGCTTGCTTTGATTTAGCAACATTGGCACTAAATCTTCTAATGAATTCTTCAAGTTCTTGCTTTTTTTCCTCCGCTTTTTTGTTTTGTTGTGCTCTTTGTTTTGCTGCTAATTGACTTGATTCATACCAAAAAGTATAATTTCCAGAGTAGTGATTTATCTTGCCAAAATCAATATCTGAAATGTGAGTGCAAACTGAATCTAGAAAGTGTCGGTCGTGAGAAACTACAATAACGGTGTTGTCATAATTTGCAAGAAAGTTTTCGAGCCAAGCGATGGTTTCAAAATCTAAATCGTTTGTTGGCTCATCCATAATCAATACGTCTGGATTGCCAAAAAGTGCTTGTGCCAAAAGAACTCTTACTTTTAATTTTCCATCTAAATCACTCATTAAAGTATAATGAAACTCTTCTGAAATGCCTAGATTTGACAATAATGCTGCTGCATCAGAATCGGCGTTCCAGCCATTCATTTCTTCAAATTGAACTTGCAATTCTCCGATTCTATTGGCGTTTTCATCTGTATAATCCAAATACAACTCATCCATTTCTTTTTTTATGGCAAAGAGTGTTTTGTTCCCCTTCAAAACCGTTTCTAAAACCGTATGTTCGTCAAACATATTATGGTTTTGGTTTAGAACAGACATACGCTTTCCTGGCTCTAAATGTATATGACCCGAAGTTGGATCCATTTCGCCCGAAATTATTTTTAAAAAAGTAGATTTTCC
>CAIXNQ010000221.1 GCA_903920835.1 uncultured Bacteroidota bacterium
CAGGCGAAGACACTCTTTCCCTACACGACGCTCTTCCGATCTAGTAAAAAGTTTCAAAAGCTACGATTTTTGACTTACAATTTTCGACTTTATACTAAATCCTAAATATCCCACCAAAAGCAACAACCCTTTCTAAAAAGTTGAAGTGCTGCGAAGCACTGTCTGAAGTGTCATAAGACGTTCTGATGTTGGGCATGTTGATGTAGCCCGCTTTGATTTCGCCTTGAATGAAAAAGTATTTGTAGAATGTAAAATTAATTCCCGCCTTTGCCGAAACGCCATATCCAGCTACATTAAAATCGTCGTGACGTTCCTTTCCCATCAACATTACGTTTGTTTTTGGATAAAGAAATCCAGCACCAACGCCTTCGGTTAAACTCACCTGAAATTTATCTGTATTGGGCAATGTCAAGAATTTTGAAACGTCATCAACTCTTGAAAATTCGGTGTTGATATAATTCAATCCGTCGGTGTGTTCAAAAGTTAAAAATGTAGTGTCGGTCAAATCTACCATGCCGTTGTTAACTACAGTTCCATCAAATTTTGTAGGATAAGTCCCCGATATTCTTGCGTTTTGTTCTTGTGTCATTACGTATTTCATGTGGTCTAAACCTATCGAAATGTTGTAATGATCATTGATGAAATATCCAATTCTAACATTCGTTTGCGGAATCGTCATTCTGCTTGGATTCACATAATCTACGTGCCAGCCTTTGGGTTTGTCATGCGCATTCACGTCGTATAATGTAAAGTCATAGTCATTGCCTTTAAAATGTATATCAGAATGTGAGAAACTGTCTCTGTTCCCTCCCCAATAAATATAAAATTTTCCTTTGTTGTGTGCCGTATATTTTATAGAGGTAGGCGCAGCTTCTTGTGCAAAAGTGTTAATTGAAAGCATTGCCATCAAAAACAAAAGCAATAATGAATTTTTTTTCATTTTATAAAGATTAAAAAGTGTTTATTGTTTTTCTGATAGCAACCAGCTTTGTCATCAATCCTTCAAAAAGGTCTAAATGGAGCATATTGGCACCATCACTTTTTGCGTTTGCTGGATCAAAGTGCGTTTCAATAAAAATGCCGTCAACACCCACTGCTATTCCAGCTTTCGCGATAGTTTCAATCATGTCGGGTCTTCCGCCCGTTACGCCAACGGTTTGGTTGGGTTGTTGCAACGAATGTGTAACATCTAACACCGTAGTTGCAAATTGCTGCATCGTCGGAATACCTCGATAGTCAACAACCATGTCTTGATAGCCAAACATTGTACCTCTATCGGTGACCATCACGTTTTGGTTATTGCAATCGAGCACTTTTTGCACGGCGTGTTTCATACTTTCGGGACTCATAAACTGTCCTTTTTTCAGATTAACCACTTTTCCAGTTTGTGCTGCTGCAACCACTAAGTCTGTTTGGCGAACCAAAAACGCAGGAATTTGTAAAACATCTACATATTGCGCCGCCATGGCAGCATCTTCGTTGGTGTGAATATCGGTTACCGTCGGGACATGAAATGTCTCTGAAACTTTTCGGAGAATTTTCAAAGCTTTTTCGTCACCAATTCCAGAAAAGCTGTCAATTCGAGAGCGATTTGCTTTTTTAAACGAGCCTTTGAAAACATAAGGAATTTCAAGTTTTTCAGTGATGCCAACTAATTTTTCAGCAATACGCATCGCCATTTCTTCGCCTTCAATCGCACAAGGTCCTGCAAGTAGAAAGAAATTGCCACTGTTTGTATGTTTTATTTGTGGAATATTTTGAATTGTCATTAGGTATTTTTTTGAGGTTACAAATATAAATGTGAAATTAAGAATTAAATGAACTTGAGGGCTTCTAAAATGTTAATAATCCACTTAAAAACTACTTAATCAAACGGATTATTTTTTTAATGCTAAACCAATCGGGATCTGTAATTTTCCTTTTTCGTAGCGGTTCAAGTATAGAATTATTGGTGCTTTTAGACCTGAATAAGTAATTTCATAAACATCTAAAAAACCTCCACCAGTGCTAGTATTTTTGGTAGGAAACGGACAACAAATCCCTGTTTTTTTATAGGATATTAATTCTCCGTTTGGTCCTGATAATGCGTTTAGATATCTTTTTATATTGATGTCGTCTTCAAAAGCACTTTGATAATAAACGTTTATTGGATAATCTTTGTCAAAACCATATTTAGAATCAGCACTGAATTCTGTAATAATAAAAGTATTTTGATTGCTCAACTTTGGTGGCGGCACCAAATTGTCTATGTTTTTAAGCGTGTTTTTTGTGCTAACACATGAGAAAAAAGTTAGTGAAAGAAAAATAAAACTAAAAGTCCGTATCAATTTCATAAGAGAAATTCTATTTATTTTGTAGCAAAGATACTAACATCTTATAGTTTTCACCGAGTTCTAAATATTATTTTATAGTTTTACAACTTGAAATATTAAACTCTATCATTGATGCAATTTCTTTTTCAAACTTGGCATTGGGCAATAAGCGGATTTTTAATAGCATTAATTATGCTCACTTTAAACTATTTTGGTAATGTTTTCGGTATGTCGTCAAATCTTAGATCGCTTTGCACCATTGCGGGTGCCGACAAATTTGCTGACTTTTTTAAGTTTGACTGGAAATCACAACGCTGGAATTTGTGGTTAGTTTTTGGAGCTATGTTGGGCGGTTTTATCGCAGTTCATTTTATGAGTGATCCATCAAAATTTTCAAAAAAATTATTTTAATTTAGATGG
>CAIXNQ010000222.1 GCA_903920835.1 uncultured Bacteroidota bacterium
CCTAAAGATTTAGGGTTTCATTTCCCAGCAGAGTTTGAACCACAAGACGCACTTTGGCTTTCTTGGCCACATAAAGAAGCTTCTTGGCCAGGAAAATTACCAATGATTTATAACAGTTACTCTGAATTTGTTCTTCAAGTTGCCTAAGATCAAAAAGTGAATATCAATGTGGTTGATGAAAACATGAAACAGTTTGCCGAAACAATCATCAAGCAATCTCAATTTGCTGCAACTAGAGAGGACTTATCTGAATTGCTTAAAAACGTTACTTTTTTTATTCATCCAACCAACGATGCTTGGTGTCGTGACCATGGTCCTGCTTTTGTTGTTAATCGAAAAACCAATAAAAAAGCAATTGTGGATTGGGATTACAACGCTTGGGGCGACAAATATCCGCCGTATGACCTTGATGATGTCATTCCGACATTGATAGCAAAAGAGATGAATTTACCTGTGTTTTATCCTAAAATAATTATGGAAGGCGGCAGTGTAGAATTTAATGGTCGAGGCACTTTGCTCACTACAACGGCTTGTTTACTTAACCCGAACCGAAATCCAGATTTGACAAAAGATCAAATTGAAGAATATTTAAAAAATTATTATGGTGTAAACCACATTTTATGGTTAAACGAAGGCATTATTGGCGATGATACTGACGGTCATATTGATGATATTACACGTTTTGTAAACCCAGACACTGTGGTCACCGTTGTTGAAGAAAATCCAGAAGATGAAAATTATTCAATTCTGCTAGAGAATCTAGAACTTTTAGAGCAGATGACTTTAGAAAACGGCGGAAAACTTCAAATTGTGACCCTGCCTATGCCCAAACCAGTAATTTATGAAGACCAAGTGTTGCCAGCTTCGTATGCTAATTTCTATATCGCTAACAAAAAAGTGATAGTGCCAATTTTTAACGATGCTAACGACGGAAAGGCTTTAGAGATACTTCAGAATTGTTTTCCTGACCGAAAAGTTATCGGCATCGACTCTGTTGAACTCATTTGGGGATTGGGTAGTTTTCATTGTCTGAGTCAACAGGAGCCTGCTTTGTAGTAGAATCATTTTATTTTAGATTCTATCATTGGATAAATCTTATTCCAACTTTATCTATTTTTTTAAAAATAGTGTTTTATTTAAATTCAAATATATAAAATAAACAACAATCTATAAATCTCATAATTCATTAATCGCCTGTTTTTGGTTATTGAAATTTTTGATAAAATTTTTTACAAAAGAAGATTTTTTAGTTTTGAAATTGAATTTCTGAATAGAACTGTCCACCGTTCTGGCTGGAAAATGAATTTCTGAGCAGAACTGTCCACCGTTCTGGCTGGAAATTGAATTTCTGAGCAGAACTGTCCACCGTTCTGGCTGGAAATCGGATTTACAACCTCAACAAAATCTTTTAAAGTTGCTGAGTTTGGTATTTATAGAAAGTTTCCGAGCAACGAAAATAAAAACCTGACTATTTTTAGGGATTTGCTTTTAGATTATTATTAGAAATTAATAATTCAAAATTCAAAAATTATAGTTAGATTGATTTAATAAGATCCAGAAGTTGGTTTTTATATTCTTCGTTAAGGATTCCAAAATCATCATCAAAATTTTGGTAGAAGTTAGGCAAATAAAAACTTCCTTTGATAGCTGCTCCTTGGTCCGGAAATCTGTTTTTTGCAATTTCAATCAAAGAACTACCGCCAAAAGCACCTGTAGATGTTGCTAACAAAAGGGTTGGTTTACCTTGAAATAGCTTACTATCAACTCGAGAAGTCCATTCAAATATATTGTTGAAAGCAGCAATATATTCGCCGTCGTTTTCGGTAAATGAAATAATTATAAGGTCGGTATTTCCAAATTTAAAGTACAATTCATGCGCTTTTTCAGGTATTCCAGATGTTGCCTCTACATCAACTGAAAAAATGGGCATTTCAAAATCATTTAAATCAAATATTTCTACGCTAGGTATCTTATACTGTCTGGCGGCATAGATTGCTAATTGAATATTTATTGAATTTCTGCTCGAAGAAGCACCAAAAACGATTATTCTTTTTAGTTTAGTCATTGTTAATCATCGGAATTTCCATTAATAAAATCTCTGCATTTGCTGTTGCTTTTATTGCAACAGCTGTAAAATCGGTTATTGCCAATCCATCTCGAAGTTCAAGTTCATATCCTTCAACCAAAACTTTGCCTTTGATGACAAAAATATAAAGACCGTTTCCTTGTTTTTTTTGGTTGTAAGTTAAGTTTGCACCTTCCTCTAGGTTTGCCATATTGAACCAAGCGTCTTGATGAATCCAAACCCCGTCATCATCTGGATTTGGAGAAAGAATTTGTTGAAATTTATTTTTTCTATCTTCTGTGTTTAAAGAAATTTGTTGATAGCGAGGTGTTACATTTTGTTGGTTTGGAAAAACCCAAATTTGAAGCAAATTAGTTCTTCTGTCATGGTTCGGGTTAAATTCTGAATGTTGAATTCCAGTTCCAGCACTCATCACTTGAACGTCGCCAAACTTAATGATTTCGGTATTTCCCATGCTGTCTTTGTGTGCCAAATCACCCTCTAACGGAATTGTAATAATTTCCATATTGTCATGTGGATGGGTTCCGAAACCCATTCCTGGAGCAACAATATCGTCGTTAAGAACTCTCAAAACCCCAAACTGAACCCGATTTGGGTCAAAATAGCTGGCAAAACTAAAAGTGTGATGTGCATTGAGCCAACCATGATTTGCGTGACCTCGAGTGTTGGCTCTGTGCAGTGTTATGTTTTTCATTATATCATTATTTAATTAGATTTTCATAGAATTTAAATGTTTCAAATTGAGCTCTAAAGACAGGTTCATTTTCAGTTCTGACTCTGTATTTATTATCCATTTTTTCTGAGTGATATCGTGCCTTTACGTTTCCTTTCCAACCCACATTAAAACTATCAATTAGTTCTTGTTTAATGGTTATATCATAAATCGGACAGCTTACCTCTACCCTACCATCTAAATTTCTAGTCATAAAATCAGCTGATGAAATATAGACCTCTGGATTTCCAGCATTTCCGAAAATAAAAAGCCTAGTATGTTCCAGAAAATTGTCAACAATGCTAATAGCTTCTATATTCTCGCTCATTCCTTTTACTCCCGGAATCAAAGAACAAATTCCTCTAATGATTAATTGAATTTTTACTCCAGCACGACTGGCATCATAGAGTTTATCAATCATTGCAAAATCAGAAAGGCTGTTCATTTTTAATTTAATGAAAGTTTCTTTTCCTGTTCGAGCCAGCATGATTTCTCTATCAATTAGCTTACAGAATCTAGAACGAGAATAGTGCGGCGAAACAATTAAATGTTTGTAACGATGAATCCTGAAATTGACATCAAAAAAGTCGAATATTTTAGAAACATCCTTTAAAATTTGTTGATGACTGGTGAGTAATGTAACATCAGTATAAACTTTTGCAGTAGATTCATTGAAGTTTCCAGTCGAAATTAATCCGTATCGTTTTAGTTTTCCGTCTTCAATTCTGTCGATTAAGCAAATTTTGCTGTGAACTTTCAATCCTTTGATTCCAAAAATAAGTTCAATTCCTTCGGTTTGCATTTGCTCTGCATACGAGATATTGCTGGCTTCATCAAAACGTGCTTGAAGCTCTATCTGAACAGTTACTTTTTTACCGTTTTTTGCAGCATTGATAAGTGAACTAATGATTTGAGAATTTTTTGCAAGACGGTACAAAGTAATTTTAATCGCAGTTACTTTTGGGTCTAAAGCTGCTTCTCTCAAAAATTTAATTACATAAGAAAACGATTGATAAGGTGCATTGACCAAATAGTCTTTTTTTGCAATTTTGTTCATTATATTTTCGTCCAAACTCAAACCCGGAATTTGAAGAGACGCATTTGTTTTATACAATAAATCAAACCGACCAAGATTCGGAAAATCCATATAATCTCTTCGGTTGTGGTATCTTCCACCAGGAATTATACTATCGGAAGAATCAATTCCCATGTGTGAAAGAAAATACTTGAGCGTGTCTTTATCGATTGATTGATCATAAATAAACCGCACTGGTTCTCCAACTCTTCTTTCTTTTACACTAGTTGCAATTTTCTCGAGCATGCTTTTGCTCATATCAGAATCGATGTCGAGCTGTGCATCACGAGTAATTTTAATCATGTGGGCTGAAACAGTTTCGTAATCAAAAATGGTAAAAATACTGCTCAAATTGAGTCGAATAACATCGTCAAGAAGTATAATGTATTTCTTTTCATTTTCAGATGGTAATACCAAAAAACGATTAATAGTTTTCGGAATTTCGATTACAGCATAACGAATTTCTTGCTTTGGACGAGACAAACTTAAAAGTTTAGGTTTGTCGGTGGGTTTCATCACGAGCTTTACTGCCAAATAACCCGAAGTATCTTTTAATAATGGAAATTCAGCAAGGTCGTTTAGAATAATTGTTACTAAAGCAGGACTAACTTTTTGAACAAAAAAATCTTTAATAAACAATTCTTGCTCATTATTGATTTGATGTTCATTGATAATGAAAATGTTTTGTTCTTGCAGCTTTTTTTCAATTATTTCAAGAATCCTAAGACTTTCTGTTTGCTGTTTAATTGCAATTTCAGTGATGTCTTTAACCAATTTTTTTGCTGTAATACCACCTAGAATTTTCTCGCCAGTATCTTTTGTTAAACTCAATCGACGAATTGCTGCAAAACGAACTCTGAAAAATTCATCTAAATTATTAGAAAAAATTCCTAAAAAACGAAGTCTGTCCAACAATGGAACGTTTTCGTCTGCAGCTTCTTGAAGTACTCGAGCATTAAAAGTTAGCCAACTTTTTTCTCTGTCTAAATAATAATTTTCGGGGTTGGAATTCATTTGTTTTAATTGAAATTAGATTTGAAAATCAAGTTTCTTTTTTCTTAATTCAAAATTTTGACCTAAATATACTTTCCGAACCATTTCGTCTTGAACAAGCTCTTCTGGAATTCCAGCTTTTAAGATTCCACCTTCAAACATTAAATAAGTTTTGTCAGTAATTGCTAATGTCTCCTGAACATTGTGGTCGGTAATAAGTATTCCGATATTTTTATTTTTTAATTGAGCAACAATCCTTTGAATATCTTCAACCGCCACAGGGTCAACGCCAGCAAAAGGTTCATCGAGCAAGATAAATTTTGGGTCGGTAGCCAGTGCACGTGCAATTTCGGTACGTCTGCGTTCTCCACCAGATAGTAAATCGCCTCTATTGGTTCTAATATGTTCCAAACTAAACTCATCTATTAAAGATTCCATTTTTGCGACTTGCTCTTCTTTTGATAATTTTGTCAGTTGAAGTACGCTCAATATATTGTCTTCGATACTTAATTTTCTAAAAACAGAAGCTTCCTGAGCCAGATAACCAATTCCATATTGTGCACGTTTATACATAGGAAAATCAGTTATATTCATATCGTCGAGATAGATATTTCCAGAATTTGGTTTTACTAATCCCACAATCATATAAAACGAAGTTGTTTTTCCAGCACCATTTGGACCTAAAAAA
>CAIXNQ010000223.1 GCA_903920835.1 uncultured Bacteroidota bacterium
ACGATTTTTTAAACCATTTCAAAAGATTAATGCATTACTATACAATAGAATTTGAGACTGGACAGAATTTTGTGTAAACTCTAATAATGCTCAATGTTTAATTTTACATCTTTCCCCAAAGATAATTAAAAACTGGTTCATTATCAATCCCCAGAAAAGAATTGTTTTAGTCCAGCTTTTTTCATTATTTTTAATGGCTAGATAAACTGACTTTTTCACGCTTTTTTCATCAGGGAATTGTACCTTGGTTTTGGTGTATTTTCGAATTCCTCTGTTGAGATTTTCAATAGTATTTGTGGTGTACATTATTTTTCTTAATTCGGGTGGATAGTCTAAAAACGGAATCAGATTTTCCCAGTTGTTTTCCCAGCTGTCGATAGCATATTTATACTTTTCTCCCCATTTCTTTTTGACCTCTTTTAAGGATTCTGCTGCGCTCTGTTCGTCGAGGGCTGTATAAATTTGTTTGAGGTCGTTGCAGAAGGTTTGACGGTCTTTTGTGACGACAAATTTCATGCTGTTTCGTATTTGATGCACAATGCAAAGCTGGGTAATTGTTTCAGGAAAAACACTTTTTATGGCTTTTGTAAATCCAGCCAGATTATCGGTACAGGCAATTAAAATATCTTCAACTCCTCTGATTTTTAAGTCCGACAATACAGTCATCCAAAACGATGCAGACTCGGTTTTGTTAAGCCACATTCCCAGCACTTCTTTTATTCCATCTGCTCTTAGGCCAATAACCACGTGCATTGCGTTGTTGATGTACTTTCCCTCAACGCGTACTTTTAAATGAACGGCATCCATCCAAACAATTAGATATTGAGGTTCCAGCAAGCGTTTGCTCCAATCTTCAACATCGATAAGTATCTTATCGGATATGCTAGAAATTGTCGATTCGCTAACCGATATTCCGTAGATTGATTTTACCTGTTCTACAATATCACTTCGGGTCATTCCTCGACTGTACATCCCCTGAATAGCATCTTATATTTTACCACTCATTGTTTCTCCTTTTGGGATAATTTGAGGCTCAAATTTACCATTTCTATCTCTAGGGATATTTAAAACCATGTCTCCAAAAGTCTCCGATTTTATTGTTTTTGGGAATGAACCATTTCTGCTATTTCCAGAATTATTTCCTTCAATATTATGCTTTTCATATCCCAAATGTTCATCTAATTCTGCCTGCAAAAATTGTTCAATTCCTTGCTTATACAAACTCTCAAAATAAGAATGAAATCCCTCTTTTGTTTGAAATTCTTTTGCAAAATCTTTTGGTAATTTGCCATCTTTAATTTCCATAATCATTGTTTTTAAATTGTTAAATATACTCTTTTTTTTTAATCCCCTTCGGGGAACTCTTTAACGGCGCCGTTAAAGAGTTCCCCGAAGGGGATTAGAGTTTACACAATCTAATGACTACTCCCGTCAATGCCTAAACCAGTATTAGAACGGCATAAACCGCTAATAAATCCATGAAAAACCTTTTACTTAATTCATTTCCATTGCTGCTTTAAAACCAAAAATCCTAAGTTATAACTCAGGATTTCTTGTTTTTGCCGTTATTGAATTTTATTTTCTCTACAACTTGAATCTTAGGGGCTGGTTTTTTCTTTTGATTCTTAGGATTGAAAGGTTTTTTAGTCTTTAACTCAGGTTTAGTTTCTTTTTCGGGAGCTGTTTTCTTAAATACTTTGGGTTGTGCTTCAGCTCTGTGAATAGCAATCACATCGGCAGGAATCTTAGGTTCCTCTTTGGTGCCTCTGAGGTAAATTACCAATCCATTTAAAAAATTTCTAAGAATTTGGTCGCCACATTCCATAAAATTGGGGTGGTCGGCATTCCTGAAAATATTGCCCAATTCGCCCTTAGAAATTCTAAAATCTACGAGTTCTAAAATCGACACTATTTGGTCGTCACGAAGCATTAAAGCCACGCGCAATTTTTTGAAAATATCGTTGTTGTTCATACGTTTTATTTTGTTTTCAAATGTAATCTATTTTTTGTTGGCTTGCTAATTGTAAAATTGGGCATTAAAACTATCTTTGCCAGAGACAACAACAATAAAACTATGAGTGCTACCAACAGCCAACGATACGCGATGCGTGGCGTTTCTGCCGCCAAAGAAGATGTGCACAACGCCATCAAAAACACCAACAAGGGTTTGTTTCCTAAAGCTTTTTGCAAGATTGTTCCCGATTATTTGACCAACGATGATGAATATTGCCTGGTAATGCACGCCGATGGTGCTGGCACAAAATCCTCGTTGGCTTATCTTTATTGGAAAGAAACGGGCGATTTATCGGTCTGGAAAGGCATTGCGCAAGACGCTCTAATAATGAATATCGACGATTTGCTTTGCGTTGGCGCCACAGACAATATTTTGCTTTCCTCGACAATTGGTCGAAATAAAAACCTCATTCCTGCCGAAGTCATTGCGGCATTAATCAACGGCACCGAAGAACTAATTGCAGAGCTCAATTCGTTTGGCGTTTCTATTCATACCACTGGAGGCGAAACTGCCGATGTGGGCGATTTGGTTAGAACCATAATTGTAGATTCTACAGTAACGGCACGCATCAAACGGGCTCAAGTTATTGACAATGCCAACATCAAAGCCGGCGATGTGATTGTTGGGTTGGCTTCTTTCGGTCAAGCTAATTACGAAAAAAATTATAACGGCGGCATGGGCAGCAACGGACTAACTTCTGCGCGACATGATGTTTTTGCGCATTATCTTGCCGAAAAATATCCTGAAAGTTATGACCATTTAGTGCCCAAAGAATTGATTTATTCTGGAAATATCAAACTGACAGATGCTGTGCCTAACGTTCCTGTTGATGCTGGCAAACTAGTATTATCGCCCACAAGAACTTACGCTCCGATAATTAAAGCGATACTAGACCAATTTTCTCCTAAAGAAATTCACGGAATGGTGCACTGTTCGGGCGGCGCTCAAACAAAAATATTGCATTTTATAGAGAACCTTCATGTGATTAAAGATAACTTATTTCCAGTTCCTCCCCTATTCCAACTGATTCAAGAGCAATCAAAAACCGATTGGAAAGAAATGTATCAAGTGTTTAATTGCGGTCACCGTATGGAATTGTATGTTCCTGAAGTAATCGCAAAAGAAATAATTTCAATATCGGAATCTTTTGGCGTAGCCGCACAAATAATAGGAAAAGTAACCGCAAGTGATTCAAAAAAGCTAACCATAAAAAGTGAATTTGGTCAATTTGAATATTTTTAGTGTAAATAATATTTAAAATCTAGTTTACTTTACAAAAACCTCATAAATTTATCTTTGTTTTTTAATTTAATATACAATGAAAAAAATAGTCTTTCTAATAGTCTTCATAGCATTTGCAAACCACAGTTTTTCGCAACAACGCCCGAAATTAGTAGTCGGAATTGTTGTCGATCAAATGAAAATGGAATATTTATATCGTTTTTCAAATGATTTTTCGACTACTGGTTTCAAAAGATTAATGAATGACGGTTTCGTTTTTCAAAATATGCACTATAACTATATGCCGACCTATACTGCACCAGGTCACGCCTCGATTTATACAGGAACAACACCAGCCGTTCATGGCATTGTAGGAAATGAATGGTACAACAGAAGTACCAGCAAAGAAATGTATTGCACCGATGATAGTTCGGTTAAAACCATTGGTGATGGCACTCCAAAAGAAGGAGAAATGTCTCCAAAAAACTTGCAAACCACCACTATTACAGATGAATTGAAGTTGGCAACTAACTTTAAAGGCAAAGTTATAGGGATTAGTTTGAAAGATAGAGGAGCCATATTGCCCGCTGGACATTTTGCCAATTGGGCTTTTTGGTACAGCAAGACAGGTGCATTTATTTCGAGCACATTTTATGGTGAAAAGTTGCCCAACTGGTTGAACGAATTCAATTCCGAAAAACATTTTATGCCCTACATCAATCAAGGTTGGAATTTGCTTAAACCTTTGGAAAACTATAATGAAAGTCTGCCAGATGAAAACAAATATGAAGGTAGTTTAAACGGTGCCAAACCCGTTTTCCCATACAATCTAAAAGAATTGTATGACAAAAGCGATGCTGGAATATTACGTTCTACTCCATTCGGAAATGATTTATTAGCAGAATTAGCCATTAGAGCTATAGAAAAAGAAGATTTGGGCAAAGACGAAACAACCGATTTTTTGACTATCAGTTTTTCCTCAACAGATTATGTAGGTCATATTCTCGGACCACGTTCAATGGAGCTTCAAGATACTTACTTGCGACTAGACAATACCATTTCTGAACTACTCAAAAGCCTAGATAAAACGGTTGGAAAAGGAAATTATCTACTGTTTTTAACCGCCGATCACGGTGGAGCAGAAAACGCACGATTTTTGAAAGATAATAAATATAATGTAACCAATATCGAGACCAAAGATTTTGTAAAAAACCTCCGAAAATTCTCTGCAGACACCTTTGGTTCAGACTTAGTGCTGAATTATTCTAATTTCAATTTGTTTTTAAACAAAGAACAAATTCAAAGTAAAGGATTAGATTTGGTGAAAGTAAAACAAACATTTGTTTCGTTTTTATTGAGTCAGGAACAAATAAAAAAAGTTTATACGGATGAAGAAATCAAAGCCAATTCTGGAAATGACTATTATATAAATTGTATTGCAAAAGGTTATGATGCCACCCAAAACGGAGATATGGTTATTCTTGACAAACCAGGGTATATAGAATTTGGTGCAACAGGAACATCTCACGGAACACCATATAGTTACGACACCCATGTGCCAATGCTTTTTTATGGTTGGAACATCAAAAAAGGCGTTTCATATCAACATAAAGTAATTACACAGCTTGCTCCTACACTAGCCCAAAAACTCGAAATTGCATTCCCAAACGGTACAGAAGCTGCGGTGCTAACCGAAGTTCTTGAGAAGTAAATTTCAATTGGAATAAAGTTTCAATACATTGATTCAGATCTTGTTTATTGTTCAAAATAAAGTTTGAAAATAAATTTGCTTTTACAATTGATATAATTTTATCTTCGCACTTGCGTTATGCTATTCGGATAATGGCTTTGAACTATGTTTTTTAAACAACTTTTACTACTTTTTTTTTTATTTCAAATTAGTACCTATGCTCAGGTGGGCGGTCAATCTGTATATCAGTTTCTGAACTTGGTAACTTCTCCTAGACAAGCAGCTTTGGGTGGAAAAGTAATTACAATTTATGACGAGGACGTGAATCAAACCCATTTCAACCCGGCAAATATCAATGCAGAAATGGACAATCACCTTGCGGTAAACTATGGAAGTTATTTTGGAGATGTTTCTTATGGAACAGCTGCTTATGCTCATACTTTTGACCGCCATGTACAGACATTTACTGCAGCAGCCAGTTATATTAACTACGGCAACTTTGATGGATATTCAGTTACAGGACAAAAGACAGGCACTTTTACAGGAAGTGAATCTTCAATAGGTGTTGGTTATTCTTATAACATTCCATTTACAAACATTCACATTGGAGCCAGTGGCAAGTTGATTTCATCTACTTTAGAAAGCTATAACTCGTTTGGCGTAGCCGCAGATTTGGGTTTTCTATATATAGACGAACCAAATGATGTTAATTGGGCATTTGTTATAAGAAATATAGGAAAGCAAGTTACGACCTACTCTGGATTGCAAGAAAAATTACCTACTGAAGTAATGATAGGTGTTTCGCAACTAGTTGAAAACGTTCCTGTGCGCTGGCATTTAACTCTAGAGAACTTGCAGCAATGGAATATTACGTTTGCAAATCCGAATAGGGCTGTAAATTCTATTGACGGAAGTTCAACCCCCGAGAAAACATCGGTTTTCAATAATGCACTTCGTCATGTTATCTTTGGAGCCGAGATGTTTCCAGATAAAGGAATCAATTTTAGAATAGGCTACAGTTTCCGAAGAGCCGAAGAACTCAGGATTATAGATCAAAGAAACTTTTCTGGTATTTCTGTTGGCTTCGGATTAAAAATAAGAAACCTTAAATTTAACTATTCCTACTCCCGATATACTTTGGCATCAAACACTAGTTTGTTCGGATTAGTAATCAACTTAAATGAATAATTATGAATAATTATGAACAAAATTACAAGTGCTATTGACGGCTATTCTTCTACAGGAAAAAGCACCGTTGCAAAACAATTAGCCCAATATTTGGG
>CAIXNQ010000224.1 GCA_903920835.1 uncultured Bacteroidota bacterium
GGAGCGATTTTTTGTAAACGAAACCATTCGTGAGAAAATTTTATTAAATTATAGTAAGGAAATTCCTTATTCTGTTGAAATAGAAACCGAAGAATTTATTGAAGATGATTCAATTATCAGGATTCGTTCCTTGATTATGGTTGAACGTGAAACTCAAAAAGGAATTATTATTGGTCATAAAGGAGCGGCATTAAAAAAAGTTGGCATAGAATCTAGAACCGATCTTGAGGCTTTTTTTGGCAAACAAATTCATATTGAACTCTACGTAAAAGTCAACAAAAACTGGAGAAGTAATGCCAATATGTTGAAAAGATTTGGTTACAATCAGTAAGCAATTGCAACTTAAATTTGTCGATAAAAACTACAAATTATTTATTCTTAGTCAAACTTTTTGTTAAGTAGTTTATCTATAGCTTGAGCAAAAGATAATGTGGTTCTTGAAAAAATATCTCGATATACGATGATATATTTTTTTCCATTTCAAATAAATCTGGAAAAATTTAAAGGTCAACTCTTCTAGGGTCTGATCTGTCGAATCTAGACACTCTTCTTATTTTATTTACCATAATCTATAATCTTCATCTACAATGTTGCTAATATCATCAATGATTGCTTGCTGCTTTTGTTGGGCTTCGGTGGTTTGATTTTGAATTCTTTCACACAATTCGCAGTGTTTTGTTATTTGATTTTCATCAAAACTTTCTTAAAACAATTTTAAGTATTTTTCTAAATCAAAGTTTTCGTTTTCTATTACTTTAAAGATTTTAGTCTGCTTGAGGACTTAGCCATGCGGATCTTTATATTATTCAAATAATTAAATACAGGCTCATCAATTGTTATTATAAATTTAAATAGTTTGTCAATGGAATATGAAATAGCAATAAAAATGTCGCCCCGAGCGAAAGTAAGAACTGAAATCAAAACAACCCTTCGCCCCTGGCGACAGTAAGAAATGAAATTAAAAAAGACGGGAAACTTATTTTTTAGTAATATAAAAATTAGGACTCAACTTTTCTATGACTTCTTTTATTTCTTCTTTTCATCTGTAACGGCATCAATAATCACCTTTTGTTCTGGAGCAGGTTGCTCTTTTTTGTCAGACTTTTTCGTCTTTTTAGGTGCATCAATATTGTTTATTGATTGAAGTATTTTGGCTTTAGTGTCGGGGTCGAGTTCTTTTTTCTTGGTGAGTTTGTTAATTAATTCTTTGAAAGTATTAAAATCTACTTCATACGAAATTCCTAAACCTTGCGTATATCCAATTCCTTCGCCAATGTAAGTCACATCGTTTTCTCGGTTATACATTCTTAAATTTAAAGTACCGTCTTCATTAACTCGATATTGAATCTCAACATTTCCGACCACCGCCGATTCGTTTACACCACCAACAGGCACACCCAGTTTTCCGTTAATGGTAATTCGGTCGTTAACTTGTGTTGAAAAATTCACATCAAATCTCGAAGTGTTTTGAAGTCCTGTTACGCTTTTGTCGGCTTGATTATAGGCAACAGAAAGTTTCAGTTTACTGTCTTCGTCTTGAAATAAATCATCAAAGAGACTGCTGGCTTTCTCAAACAAATTGCTGGTGACAAGGGCAGATTGATTTAAACCATCGGGACTTAAAAAACCTCCGGTGGATAGCAGAATCAATGCTTGTTTTTGACGGATGTCTTTGTCGTCGAGTTTGGTTTGAATTTCTGATTTAAAATCAGACGAAACGGTTGGGAAGTCAATTTTGAAATCGGGTTCGGGAGCATTTAGTTTTCCTTTAATTCCGATAGTCACCACCACAGGAACTTTCTTACTGAAAGAAGCATTTTCTAGCAAAACACCTGGATTGGCATTTAGGTTTTTATATTCTGCCTCAAGATTAATATCCGCATTGAGCGGATCGCCAGTCCAGACAATGGTGCCCCCTTTTTTTACATCAAAGCTTTTGTTGATTAAACCACCATATTTAAAGTTGTATTTTCCTTCATAGACCAAAAAGTCACCCGTGATATTGAATTTTCCGAGTGTGTTGATAGATAAATTTAACGAGCCATAACCAGTGCCAATCATTCCGTGCTTGGTTTCTCGGTTCAGGATTACTTCAATTTCGGCATCTTTTGTAATGTCTAAATCAAAATTAAGTTCGAGACCTTCATAGGTTTTGGTTTCAACAGTTCCTTTTCTAAGGTTGTATTTTTCTTTTGGATTCAAAAAATGAACGAAACTACTGTTGCCAATAGATTCTGAATCATTAACAGGAATCTTCATTTTTGTGTTTTTGTTCGACTTTGCATTTACGTTAATAAATAAGGCATCTGTTGGTCCAGTAATCGTAGCTTCGCCTTTTATGAATGCAGTGCCATAATAAATTGCATCTTCGCTGTCTTTAGTGTCGATAGCAAGAATATTATCAGATTTTATGTTCAAATCTAGTTTCCAATCACTAAATTTTTTGTGTTCAATATTGCCATTGAGCAGTCCTTTTGTTTTGTATTTACTATCAGTTAAAGCAACATTTGAAAAATCGAATTTCGAGGTAGAAACGATAACTTCTGAATTATTCTCGATTTCATAATCGGTGTTTAAGTACGGAATTTTCAAACCAGCATGTTCCACATTTAGCTTTCCAGAAATAGTAGGATTCATCAAATCTCCAGTGAGTTTTGCTTCGCCCGAGATAAACCCTCTAATTTTGGTAATAACAGTGCCGCCAAGACTACTTAGAATTCCGAGATTAAATCTGTCAAAATCCAAATCGACATTGAGTTGACTTTTGTTATTGATGACTTTGAGTTCTCCGTCTGCATTAAAAGCTTCAACGTTGTCATTTATTATTGACGATTGAATGTCAAAAATCTCGAAACTGTCATCGCCTGTTATGTCAAGATTTAATTTTCCGAGTGCAACAGAATTTACTTTTAAATCATTAATCTGTAAACAAGATGTGGGCTGATAAATCTGTGCTTTCTGCTTAATGTTGATCAATCCATTGACAAAACCTTCAATCTTGAATTTTTCGAGTTCGGGGGTTATTTTTGTCAAATCGACATTTTGAAAACTAATTTTTAGGTCTTTGTTTGTTTTGCTTTGCAGATTTCCGTTTAAGGTTATGTTTTCATTTTCATGCGACATTACAAAATTTTCAAAACTAAAATCGTGTAGCTTTTTGTCAAAAGTAATTTTGTTATCAGTAGATTCTTTTTCGTTAATATACCAAAAATAGTCTTTAAATCGAATGTCAGATTTTTTTATTCCCACCACGTTTTTGTTGTCTTTATTGATGGTGTGATACAGATTCAAATTATAGTTGTCTTCGCCTTTGTTGCCGCCTTTGAACTCGGTTCTTAAAAACAAAGTGTCTTTCATAGTCACATTTATCAAACTAAAATCTCTAACTTTATAGTATTTAGTTTTGATGCTGTCCATTTCAATAAAAGTATTGAACAGCGGATTTTTGTTGTCTATTTTAATATTAATTTTATCAAAAACGGTATTAAATGCCGACACCTGAGGCGAAGTGAAATTAAACTTAAACTCGTCGTTATTAGAGTTAATAATGCCATGAATTTGAGCGTTTTTTCCTATGGAGAAATCAGGGAAAAATACTTCAATGACTTTATTATTTATCGATAAATCATATTTCAAAAATTGTCCTTTGTCGATTAAATTTTGCTTGTAGTTGGTATATAAACTTCCCGCAGCGTTTTCGAGCATTTTTTGCAATTGTTTGAAATGAAATTTACCAACAATTTTTCCTTCAATAATTTCTGGAGAATTTATTGAAATTTTCCTAACCCGATCTTCATCAAAAACCGATTTTAATTCAAAATCTTGAAATCGATAAGTATCTTTTTTGTTGGTATAGCTAATTTGATTGCACTTTATAGCACCTTCAAGATTATCAATAGTGTTTCCTTTTCCTTTGATGACGATATTTCCTTTGAATTTAGAAATAGTATCGTTAATTAAATGCAGTTTATAAAGATCTGCTTGTTCTATTTGAGTATTAAAATCATACTTGTTTTCGGTTTTGTTTAAATCGATAATTCCATCGAAATTTAATTTCAAATTTGGGTCATCAATAGCTAATTTCCCTTTAAAAAAAGGCGATTCAAAATTTCCGTTTAAGAGTATGTTTGTATAAGTATAGCCGCTGTAAGATATTGAATTTACTGCTCCTTCAAACTTGGCTTTGAAGTATTTTTTCACAAAACCTTGTCCATCGACATCGAGATCTAAACTTACTTTCCCGAGGTCTTTTCGGTCTAAAAATGAACCAATGTCAAAATTCTGAAAACCTATTTTTCCGTTATAAAAAGCCTGATCAATATTTTTTAAATTTATTATCGAAAGATTCGATTTCACAAGACCCAATGCGGTGTTCATTTCAAAATCGGTCTTTACATAATCGGCAGTAAGATTGATAGTTCCTTTATAATTAAACAACCCAAGTTTCCGCAAAGTAACTGGTAGTTTTTTCCCTAAAACGTTAGGCAACAAATAAGTTAAATTGTCATAATTGGAAGCAATTTTCGAGAAATCTCCCTTCATCAAAAACTTTTGCTTTTCATTTCCGAAAATATTCACAAACCGAACATTTCCTTTAATCTCCGAATTTCTAGCGTCTTTTAAATCAAGTTTAGAGAAAAACAAATCATTTATTGTGCCTTTGATTGAGGTATTGATATTGAATTTTTGACCTTTGACAATTTCCTTATAAAAACATCGAACATCGGTTGATGAAACAATAGACGACTTGAATTTGGCATCAAATTTTACTTTGTTAATAAAATCTTTTAAGTCTTCTTGACTGTAATTCATTCTAATATCGCCAAGGAGATGAGAATGATTTGTAAGAAAATCAAGATTTTCAACACGCATTTGCTTTTTGGAAAACGAAAATTTAGTAGAGGCATTTTCAACGAACAATCCTCGGTGGTCCTGGAGCGATAACTTTATTATTTCTAGGTTAACATTAGGTCCGAAAATTTTTAAATCTGCAACTTGACCATTAATTTTCTTCAAATCTAAATCTAATTGAACTTTATTATTTTCGTCTGAAAGTAAATATCTTGAACGGGTTAAATAAATCTTTTTGGCATTCATAAAAAACGGATGCGTAGATTTTTTACCGTCTTCAAACGCATTTAAAAAACAATCCAGATTATTTAACTTTTTAGAACCTTTGTAATACTTCATGTTCAAATAAAGTTGGTCGGCGCGAATAGTACCAAAAATCAAGTCGCCATCAATAAGTTTTTTGACATCTTGAAGATTAGTCGTAATTCGATTGGCAGAAATTAAAGTATCATTTTTATAATCTCGAATTAATACTTTTTTCAACTTAACAGCACCAAAAACAGTGATTGAAACTTCTTCAACATTAATGTTTGTGTGGTATTTTAGATTGATTTTTTCCGTTAAATAATGAGCAATTTTAGTTTGAACTATAGGCATTGTAAGCAACAATCCAAGTAGCAATAATAGCAATACTGTTGCCAGCAAAGTTCGAAATACTATTTGTTTTAATTTTTTGATACCTATAATTGTTTTATTTTTGTCAAATATAATTCAAAATTTGCGCCAATATATGCAAAATTCCGAGGTTTTTATACTCGCTATTGAAAGTTCCTGCGACGATACAGCAGCAGCAGTTTTAAAAAACAATAAAGTCCTTTCAAACATTGTCGCTAATCAACTCATTCATAAAGAATATGGCGGCGTAGTTCCCGAATTAGCTTCGAGAGCACACCAACAAAATATTGTTCCAGTAATTGATGCGGCACTTCGCAAAGCAAATATAAAAAAAGAACAACTTTCTGCCATTGCATTTACTCAAGGTCCAGGTTTGATGGGTTCTTTGCTCGTTGGAAGTTCGTTTGCCAAATCAATGTCACTTGCGCTAAATATTCCTTTGATATCAGTAAATCACATGCACGCACATATTTTGGCACATTTTATTGAAGAAGAAGGTTTCAATCAACCAACATTTCCATTTTTGGCACTTACAATTTCTGGCGGACACACCCAAATTGTAAAAGTAAATGCTTTTTTTGATTTAGAAATTATTGGCGAAACTACTGACGATGCCGTTGGAGAAGCGTTTGATAAAAGTGCAAAAATACTTGGACTTCCATATCCTGGGGGGCCTTTGGTGGACAAATATGCGCAAAGTGGCAACCCAAAAGCTTATGTTTTTACAAAGCCAAAAGTTCCTGGTCTTGATTTCAGTTTCTCGGGTTTAAAAACTGCAATTCTTTATTTTATTCAAAAGAAAAAATTGGAAGACCCCGATTTTGTTACAAACAATAGGGCAGATATTTGTGCTTCGATTCAACACACCATTATTGAAATATTAATGGAAAAGTTAAAACTCGCAGTTGCTCAAACTGGAATTAATCAAATAGCGATTGGTGGCGGCGTTTCGGCAAATTCAGGAATCAGAAAAACACTCAAAGAAGCCGAAAGCAAATATGGTTGGACTACCTTTGTGCCAAAATTTGAATATACCACAGACAATGCGGCAATGATTGGAATTGTGGGCTATCACAAATATTTAGCAAATCGATTTGAAACTTCAGAGGTGGTTTCGAAAGCACGAATTCAATTTTAAAAACTACCATGCAATTATTTTATAATTCAGATATTTCGGAAAATACAGATTCCTTTTTTTTCGACAAAGAAGAAAGTAAACACATTATTAAAGTCTTGCGAAAAAAAGACGGTGATTTGCTTTATGTAACCAACGGCAAAGGTTGTCTTTTTACTACTCAAATCATATTGGCATCAGATGCAAAATGTACTGTTGAAATCATAAAAACCGAACAAAATGAGTTGCCAAAATATCAGTTGCATTTGGCTGTTGCACCAACCAAAATGAACGATCGCTATGAGTGGTTTCTAGAAAAAGCAACAGAAATTGGAGTGAGTGAAATTACACCTATAATCTGTGAACATTCGGAACGAAAAATTGTAAAAACCGACCGATATGATAAAATTATTCTATCGGCATTAAAGCAATCCAACCAATTGTTTTTACCTAAATTAAATGAGCCAATTGCATTTTCAGAGTTTATTAAAAAAGAATTTAATGGTCAAAAATTTATTGCACATTGCGAAGAAACCGATAAAAAATCATTGAAAGATTTGCTGCTTCCTGCTCAAAATATTTTGGTTTTAATTGGTCCAGAAGGTGATTTTTCAACAAAAGAAATTATGGAAGCGATACAACTTAATTTCATACCAGTCGCTCTCGGAAACACTAGGCTTAGAACCGAAACCGCCGCAATTGTCGCCTGCCATAGTGTGGCTTTTATAAACGAATAATCTAATTTAAAATGAAGAAAATAGTTCTGTTTTTTCTGTTGATTTCAAGTGTAAGTTTCGCACAAGAAATTGCTTTATTAAAATACAGCGGTGGTGGCGATTGGTATGCAAACCCAACCTCATTGCCCAACTTGATTAAATATTGCAATCAAAATATAAATACTAAAATAGCTCCAAAACCTGGGCTGGTAGAACCCAGCAGTCCCGATTTATTTTCATACCCTTTCGTTCACATGACGGGTCACGGAAACGTAGTTTTTAGTCCTTCAGATGTTGAAAATCTTCGTAATTATATGACTTCAGGAGGCTTTTTGCATATTGACGACAATTACGGAATGGACGAATTTATCAGAAAAGAAATTAAGAAACTATTCCCAAATAATGCACTAACCGAAATTCCGGCAAGTCATCCGATTTTTCAAAAGCCCAACGTTTTTGCTGGCGGAATCCCAAAAATTCATGAACATGATGGCAAAAGACCTCAAGCTTTTGGCATTTTTTATGAAAGTAGATTGGTGCTGTTATATACTTATGAAACTGATTTGGGAGACGGTTGGGAAGACCAAGAAGTGCACAACGACCCTAGAGAAGTGCATGAAAAAGCCCTAAAAATGGGCGCAAATATCTTGAATTATATTTTTAATAATTAGATTTAATAGTTCACTTTTAGTATCTAATCTAACTTTTCAGAAACGTATTGAATTAACTTTGAATTACAATTAATTTGATTTAAAGTTAATGATAAAATGATTCACGTCGAGAATCTATAAAAACATCGACGATGTTTTATAAAAACTTCGGTGATGTATTTAGAAAACATCGACGATGTTTTTTTTAAAAATAGATTACTATTTTTTCAACAATAGTTCTGAATCAATTTTTCATTAAATTATTTTTTATAAGAAGTCTAAATCTAATTTCTATTTAATCAAATGAAAAACACAATTTGATTGCACAGAAAACTTCGGCAAAAAAGATGTATTTTTGCCCAACTTAAACCATAGCTGGACATTCTAAATTTATGAGAACGAAATCAATCAAGAAAAATAAAATCAACGTAATTACTTTAGGCTGTTCAAAAAACACTTATGACAGCGAGGTGTTGATGGGGCAATTGAAAGCCAGCGGAAAAGAGGTCGTTCACGAACAAGAAGGCAATATAGTGGTTATTAACACCTGCGGATTTATTAATAATGCCAAAGCAGAATCGGTCAACACTATTTTAGAATATGTCGATAAAAAAGAACAAGGTTTGGTCGATAAAGTATTCGTTACTGGTTGCTTGTCGGAACGCTATCGTCCTGATTTAGAAAAAGAAATTCCGAACGTAGATCAATATTTTGGCACTACAGAACTTCCGCAATTATTAAAAGCACTCGGTGCCGATTACAAACACGAATTGCTAGGCGAACGATTAACTACAACTCCAAAAAACTATGCCTATCTGAAAATTGCCGAAGGTTGTGAC
>CAIXNQ010000225.1 GCA_903920835.1 uncultured Bacteroidota bacterium
AGATAATTGAAAAATGAAGCAATATTAATAGTTATCTCAAGAACATACAAATCTATCCAATTGTATTTTCGTCTTAGTGACTTTGCGTATTTGCGAGAAAATAATTTGAATGTAATGAAACCAAAAGAAGCTGGATACTTAATTTCTATTATCAACAAAATTGTATTGAAGCTATTTTTAAGTAAAACCAAGTTTTCAAAATTTGGAAAACAGCTAAATTCAGTTACTTTTGTTGTCCTTTCAAAATATTATATAAAAAAAAATGCACGCTATCACTGCCAATAACTATTCGATATTTTTTAATCATTCGGGCTACGAAGCTCTGAATGATTTGATAGCTCAAAAAAAATATTCTTCAATTTTTATCATTGTCGATTCCAATACTAACGAGCATTGTGTGCCGCAATTTTTGGGCTACCTCGACACCGATATAAGAATCGAAATCATAGAATTTGAAGCTGGCGAAGCTCAAAAAAAAATAGATACCTGCATTGAAATCTGGAATGTTTTGACCGAACTTGGTGCCGACAGAAAAAGCCTTATCATTAATGTTGGCGGAGGAGTAGTGACTGATTTGGGAGGATTTGTTGCTGTAACATTCAAGCGAGGGCTCGATTTTGTATCAGTCCCTACTACCCTACTCGGAATGGTCGATGCGTCTATTGGTGGCAAAACGGGCATCGATCTTGGTGCCATAAAAAATCAAATTGGGTTAATTGCCACACCACAGTTGGTTCTGATTGACACCAACTATCTCGACACACTACCACAACTCGAAATGCGGTCTGGGCTTGCTGAGATTTTAAAGCACGGACTCATTGCCGACCTCCAATATTGGCAGCAATTTTTAGACCTGAGCCAACTCGATTTAGAGTATCTCGACCAAATTATTTTTGAATCGATAATCATTAAAAACAATATCGTTAAGCAAGACCCAACCGAGAAAGGAATCCGAAAATCTTTAAACTTTGGGCACACCTTAGGTCACGCCATCGAAAGCTATTTTCTTGAAAACGAATCAAAAACTACATTGCTTCACGGCGAAGCAATTGCCGTTGGAATGGTGCTCGAGAGTTATCTTTCGCTAGCAATGAAGCTAATTTCAATAGCGGAATATTTAGAAATTAAAACTATCCTAAAAGACCTTTTTGGAACAATTGATTTTAATGAAAATGATATCGAATCGATTATAGAACAGATGGTTCACGACAAAAAAAACGAATCCGGAATGGTGCAATTTGTTTTGCTAAACGGCATCGGAAATGTGTTGACCAATCAAACCATTTCAAATGAAATGATAAAAGCAGCGTTTATCGATTATTCTATTGATTAATTTTTTACCAAAAAGATGAAAAAGATTTTAATATCGTTATAATATTTTTTTACATTTGCTCGATGAGAAAAAACAACCACGTTAAGCAACTTTACTATTCGGTGCTCCCAAATTACCAATCTTTTTTAAGATTAGTTGCTTCGTATTTTTCTCAAATCGATTTGAAATGCAGTCCGCTTTTCACTTTTTTAAATTCCTATCAAGAAAAACTACTCATCATTTATGCCAACATTAGAGTTTGAAAAGAAAAGAAAATCAGAATTTCTTTATTTCGTTAATCCAAACACTTTACAACTCTAATGAATACAAAATATTTCGATTTAATAAATCAAACTTATTATTTCCCTCAAGAAGAATTTAATTTAAACAAAGACAATACTCTTCAATTTCACAACATCGACTTGATGAAATTGGTAGAACAATACGGAACACCGTTAAAGTTTACTTACCTTCCACAGATTTCTAACAACATCAAAAAAGCCAAAAACTGGTTTAGAAATGCTATGGAAAAAAACAAATATGAAGGAAAATACTATTATTGCTATTGCACCAAAAGTTCGCATTTTGAATATATAATGAACGAAGCTTTCAAAAACAATATTCATATAGAAACCTCATCGGCATTTGATATTAATATTGTCGAAAAACTTCTTGAGAATGGCAAAATCAATAAAAGTACCTATATTTTATGCAACGGATTTAAACGCGACCAATATATCACCAACATTGCTCGGTTGATAAATTCGGGTCACAAAAACGCCATTCCGATTATTGATAATTACGAAGAACTAGATTTACTACAAGCCGAAATCAAAGGGAAATTCAAAATCGGAATCAGAATTGCCGCCGAAGAAGAACCAAAATTTGAGTTCTACACCTCTCGTCTTGGCATTGGTTATAAAAACATCGTTCAGTTCTATAAAAAACAGATTCAGGAAAATGAAAATTTAGAGCTAAAAATGCTTCATTTTTTTATTAATACTGGAATCAATGACACTGCTTATTATTGGAACGAATTAGTAAAATGTATTAAAGTTTATATTGCTTTAAAAAAAGAATGCCCATCGCTTGACGGATTAAATATTGGCGGCGGATTTCCGATTAAAAATTCGCTAGCATTTGAATATGATTATCAATACATGATTGACGAAATTATCAATCAAATCAAAATAGCTTGCGAAGAAGCCGAAGTTGATGTGCCTAATATTTTTACAGAATTTGGTTCGTTTACAGTTGGCGAAAGTGGCGGTGCTATATATCAAGTGCTTTATCAAAAACAACAAAATGACAGAGAAGCTTGGAACATGATTGACTCATCTTTCATCACTACATTGCCCGATACTTGGGCAATAAATAAAAGGTTTATTCTGTTGGCAATTAACCGTTGGAATGATACCTATGAAAGAGTCCTTTTGGGTGGTATGACCTGTGACAGCGATGATTATTACAATTCAGAGCAAAACATGAATGCAATTTATTTGCCCAAATACAATAAAGAAAAACCGCTATATATTGGATTTTTCAACACAGGAGCCTATCAAGAAACCATTGGCGGCTATGGCGGATTGCACCATTGTTTGATTCCGGAGCCAAAACATATTCTTATAGACCGAGATGAAAACGGAATTTTGGCAACTGAAGTTTTTTCAGAACAACAAACTGCAGAACAAGTGCTGGATATTTTAGGCTATTCGAGAAAATAATTGAAACTTAAAAACGAAAGAAATTATTTATAAAAATTAAACAAGATACTTTTGACTTTTTATAAAAAATAGTTTTTCTTTGAACGCAATAAAAAAACAAAAACAACAATAAATAATATGAGTAAAGGACCAATAAGTCAGTTTATTGAAAAAAACTATCTTCACTTTAATGCAGCAGCTTTAGTCGATGCCGCTAAAGGATATGAACAACATTTGCTCGAAAATGGAAAAATGATGATTACGTTGGCGGGCGCAATGAGCACTGCAGAATTAGGAAAATCATTAGCAGAAATGATTCGTCAAGATAAAGTGCATATCATTTCGTGTACTGGTGCTAACTTAGAAGAAGATATTATGAATTTGGTGGCTCATAATTCTTATAAACGAGTGCCAAATTATAGAGATTTAAGCCCTCAAGACGAATGGGATTTGCTAGAGAATCATTACAACCGAGTAACAGATACTTGCATCCCAGAAGAAGAAGCTTTCAGACGATTGCAGTCGCATTTATTTCATATTTGGAACAAAGCTGACAAAGCAAATGAACGATTTTTCCCACATGAATTTATGTACCAAATGCTAAATTCGGGAGTGCTTAAACAATATTATGAAATCAATCCAAAGGATTCTTGGATGATTGCAGCAGCAGAAAAAAACTTGCCTATTGTTGTTCCAGGTTGGGAAGACAGCACCATGGGGAATATATTTGCTTCCTATTGCATTAAAGGAGATTTTAAACCCACAACGATGAAAAGTGGTATTGAATATATGATGTGGCTTGCCGATTGGTATCCGAAAAATTCATCAGGCAAAGGCGTTGGATTTTTTCAAGTTGGTGGCGGGATTGCAGGAGATTTTCCTATTTGTGTTGTTCCAATGCTTTATCAAGATATGGAAATGCACGACATTCCATTTTGGAGTTATTTCTGTCAAATTTCTGATTCTACAACAAGCTATGGTTCCTATTCTGGTGCTGTGCCTAACGAAAAAATTACTTGGGGAAAACTTGATGTCAACACCCCAAAATATATCATAGAATCAGACGCAACTATAGTTGCACCCTTAATTTTCGCTTATTTACTAGATTTATAATAAGTTTTATGAGAAGAATTATTGTTGATTACGCTAAACTGACTAATGAAATTTTGACACTATTAGTCGATAAATTTCCTGACGGATATGATGAATCAAATATTATCCGATTCCGAAATGCACAAAATGAACTTATTGAAGCAGTAGAAGTTAGAACCGAAGACACGATTTATTTGGTCAAAGTGAGTAGGAAATTAGCCGACCGAATAGAAAATTATGATGAAGATGATGAAATTGACACGGAAGTTGTTGCAATTGACGGTATCAAAGGAATAGCAATTGAAGATGATGAAGAGGAAGAAGATGAAGAAATTGACCTATTAAAAGACAAGGGTGGCGATGAAAATGAAGATTCAACAGATTCAGAAAATCCAAAGGATGAATTTGACGAAGATGAAGATGATGAATAAATGATTTTATACTTAAAAAGCCAATAATTATATTGGCTTTTTTTGTTTTTCAACTGTCTAATTTATTATCTATTACCATTTTAATTAGAAAATTAATTTATTATAGAATAATTATTTAAAAATAATTTCTTTTTTTGAATTAATTTTCAACAAACAAAACGGATAATAATAAACATCTTGAATGGCTTTGCTTTGTTTTGGACAATTTTTTTTAACCGTTAAATAAAGTGTATCTTTAGTTTCAACTGCTTTTTTTACGGCAAATGAACAGCCGTTCATGGTCATTTCGCCAGCGTTTAGAATAACAAAATTCGATTCTTTAATGTCTTTCTCTTTTACTTTATTTTTTAAGTTGGGGTCGTTTAAAAGCATTTTAATCTCTTTGGCTTCAGATAAAATTTCATAAAACTGAATAGGAGCTCCACCTGTGGGTTGCTCTGAAATAATTTCATAAAGTGGTTTTGAAGTAACAGATTTAGTTCCACTGCATGAAATAAAAAATGTAATTAAAGTGAAAATTACTAATTTTTTCATCTGATAAAATTAAAATTAGACAACCACCTCAATCGCTTTTTGATATAAATCTTCATACATTGGCAAAATGTTTTTTATATCAAATTGTTTTGCAATTTCAAAAGAATTTTGTTTGAATGTTTCTAAAATGCTGTCATCAATTAATATTTTCAACGCATTTTCTGCCATTTCATCACAGTTGCCCACATTGCTCAAATAGCCCGAAAAGCCAGATTTGTTTACCTCCGGCAATCCACCCGAATTGCTAGAAATTACAGGAACGCGCCACGCCATTGCCTCAAGTGCTGCAAGTCCAAAACTCTCTGTTTGCGAAGGTAGAAGAAATAAATCAGTATAACTCAAAATGCTATCAATCTCGTGGCTGTTTCCGAAAAAGATTACACGATCTTGAATACCCAAATCTCTACATTGTTGTTCTGCTTTTTCTTTTTCGGGACCGTCACCCACCATCATTAACTTGGCTGGAATTTGTTGTTGAATTTTATAAAAAATTGAAATCACATCTGGAATTCGTTTAACTTTTCTAAAATTACTTATGTGTGTAATGATTCGTTCGTTTTTATGCGCCAAAACCGACCGATAGCATGCAGTTGTTGGTTCTTTGCTGTGATTTATTTCGATGAAATTTGGAATTACCTCAATTCCTTTTGTAATCGAAAAAAGTTTATTGGTTTCATCTTTCAGACTTTGAGAAACCGAGGTCACAAAATCAGATTTGTTAATACTAAAACTAACCGCTGGCTTATAAAACGGATGATTTCCGACTAAAGTAATATCAGTGCCGTGCAAAGTTGTTATCATCGGAATAATAATCCCTTCATCTTTAAGCATTTGTTTTGCCATATAACCAGCATAGGCATGCGGAATAGCATAATGAACATGAAGCAATTCGATTTTGTGAAGTTTCACCATATCGACCAACTTGCTCGACAAAGCCAATTCGTAAGGTTGATAATGAAATAAAGGATATTCTGGAACATTGACTTCGTGGTAGTGAACATTTGGGCTCAATAATGCCAAACGAACGGGTTGTCTATAGGTTATAAAATGAATTTCGTGACCCCGACGCGCCAATTCAAGCCCTAATTCTGTGGCAACAACACCACTACCTCCAAAGGTTGGATAACAAACAATAGCTATTTTCATATCATAATTTTGATGCTTCGAAATTACAAAAATTGTTTGTCAAAAAATTTAAGAAATTGAAATTTAACAATGGATAAGTTTAATTTGAATCGAACTTATAATATTCTAATCAATATAAAGAACTTCAAACAAAGCTATTATCTTTGAGGCATAATTTTATTAAGAAAAAATGATTACAGATACCAAAGAACTAAAACTTGCTGTTTTGATTGATGCAGATAATGTTCCATATAGCAATGTAAAAGGTATGATGGAAGAAATAGCCAAATATGGCACACCAACCACCAAAAGGATTTATGCCGACTGGACCAAACCAAATTCCAACGGTTGGAAAAGTGTTCTACTAGAACATGCCATCACTCCAATTCAACAATACAGTTATACTATTGGAAAAAATTCTTCGGATTCAGCAATGATTATCGACGCAATGGATTTGTTATATTCAGACAAAGTTGATGGATTTTGTATCGTTTCGAGCGATAGTGATTTTACTCGTCTAGCCATTCGATTAAGAGAATCTGGAATGAAAGTAATTGGTATTGGCGAGAAGAAAACGCCTA